>JBHHZN010000126.1:0-7222 GCA_046758155.1 Acidobacteriota bacterium
GACACCGCGTACCAGACGGGGTACGAGTCGGTGAGCGGGTTCCGCCAGGCGTTCGGGCGATTGTTCGAGGTCGCCCCGGGTCGTTGCCGGGGCCAGCTCCCGATCTGTTTCAAGCGCCTCCTGACACCGCTCGGGCCGATGGTCACGGCAGCGACACCGGAGGGTGTGTGCCTGCTCGAGTTCGCGGATCGGCGGATGCTGGAAGCACAGATGCGCAGGGTGGGCCGTTCGCTCGGTGCCATCCCGACTCCGGGCGTGAACGAGCACCTGGAACATCTGGAGAAGCAACTCGCATCGTACTTCGCGGGGAGCCCTCAAGAGTTCACTGTGCCGCTCATCCTGCCCGGCAGCGATTTCCAGAGAGCCGTCTGGGCCCGTCTGCGGCGCATCCCGAGGGGCCGAACGGTTTCCTACCGTGAGATCGCGCGCGACATCGGGCGGCCGGGGGCCGAGCGTGCCGTCGGGCGGGCCAATGGAGATAACAGGATCTGCATCGTCGTGCCGTGCCATCGCGTGATCCGCAGCGACGGATCGCTCGGCGGGTACGGAGGCGGCCTGTGGCGCAAGAAGGCGTTGCTCGCGCACGAAGGGGCGTTGCTCGCCGCTTCCGACACGGCCGGTCTCGAACGATCCGGCCCTTCGTGGGCGCTGCCGCGCGGCTGAGCGGCGGGTCGGGCGGGATCTCGGGCGAGGCGTCTGCCAGTCCAGGCACTTCCGGCCGGCCACGCGAGGTGGGGTCGGAGGCGATCGATCGGGTCTCCTCTGCGCCCGTAGATCTCGCCTAGCGAGGGGCGCTCCGATGAGGAGCCTGGCGGCGCAGGCTCGAGCTCGGAACCGCTGCCGGCGTCCGGGGGCCCGGCGGGCACCGGGGTTCCTCCGCCCGTGATTCTCTGGTAATCTCGGCTTGTCATGTCCTTGCAGTCCGGCCATCGGCTCGGTCCGTACGAGATCCTCGACTCGCTAGGCGCCGGGGGGATGGGCGTGGTCTACCGCGCGCGCGACACGAGGCTGGGGCGCCATGTCGCCGTCAAGGTGCTGCCGGCCGAGTTCTCGGCGGACCCGGAGCGCCTGCGCCGTTTCGAGCAGGAGGCACGGGCGGTGTCGGCGCTCAATCACCCGAACATCCTCACGATCCACGATGTCGGCTCCGACGGCGGGCCGGCTTACCTCGTGACGGAGTTGCTCGAGGGGCAAACATTGCGACAGGCGATGGCGACGGGGCCGCTGGGCGTCGATAAGGCGATCGATTTCGCCATGCAGATGACGCGCGGTCTCGCCGCGGCGCACGAGAAACGGATCGTGCACCGGGACTTGAAGCCGGAAAACATCTTCGTCACCGAAGACGGGCGGATCAAGATCCTCGATTTCGGCCTGGCGAAGCTGACACACGCGGCGGGGGAGGAGCGGGCGGGATCGCGGATGTCGACCATCGCGGGCGGGACGGAACCGGGCAGGCAGCTCGGGACCGTCGGTTACATGTCCCCCGAGCAGGTGCGCGGCCAACCGGTGGACCACCGGTCGGACATCTTCGCCTTCGGGACGGTTCTTTACGAGATGCTCTCGGGACGGCGCGCCTTCCAGGGCGAGTCTGCAGCCGACACGATGGCGGCCATCCTGCACGACCAGCCGCCGGCCCTGTCCGCGGTCAATCCGGCCGTTCCCCTTCCCCTCGAAGGCCTCACCCGGCGATGCCTGAGCAAGGATCCGAAGGGCCGGTTCCAGCTCGCGTGCGATCTGATCTTGACGCTGGAGGTTCTCTCCGGGTCCTCCCCCTCGCCGGTTCCGCCATCCACCGATGGCCGGCCGGAGGCGGGTCCGGCTCGCCAGCGATCCATCGCGGTCCTGCCTTTCCGGGATCTGGCGGGCGACCCGCAGAACGCCCATCTGGGCCTGGGTCTGGCCGACGCCACGATCACCGAGCTGGCGCTGGTGAAGTCGCTGCTGGTGCGCCCCACCGCCACCATCCTGCAGTACCAGGACCGGGCCGTGGCGCCGCAGGAGGCGGGGAGACGGCTGGGTGTCGATGCCGTCGTGGACGTCAATTTTCAGCGCTTCGGGAATCGCCTGCGGGCCACCGTCCAGCTCGTCGGCACATACGATGGAAGGTCCCTGTGGGCCGCCAAGATCGATACCTCCCTGGACGACATCTTCCAGATGCAGGATGACGTGTCGCGCAAGATCGCCCGGGCGCTGCAAGTCGAGCTGTCACCGGCCGACGAGCGCCGCCTGGCCCGCGCCGCGCGGCCCGGCGGCGAGGCGTACGAGCTGTACCTGAAAGGACGAGTCCACCTTTTTCACGAGACGATCGCGGGCGTCAACCAGGCGATCGAGTGCTTCGAGAAGGCGCGGGAGGCCGATCCCGGCTACGCGCTGGCGTGGGCCGGTCTGTCAGCCGCCTACGCGCGGATGGGTTACACCTTCGACCCGGAAGGGGATTGGCACGAGCGGGCCGAGCGGATGTGCGAGAAGGCCCTCGAGCTCGACAACTGGCTTCCCGAGGGGCGGTACCTGCGCGCCTTTCTCATCTGGAGCCCGCACGGTGGCTGGGACCACGCGAGCGCGCTGCGCGAGCTGGTCGGCGCCATCGCCGGCCGGCCGAGCCTGACGGAGGCTCACGACCGCCTGGGAGTCGTCCTGTTTCACATCGCCATGTTCCAGGAATCGGAGCGCGAGTTCGAGCGGGCGCTGGCGATCAACCCCGAGGACACCCTGGCCGAGACGCACCTGGCCACCTGCTGGTTCTTTCAAGGGCGCTACGGCACGGCCCGCGAGCGGCTTCAGGCCGTCATGGAGAAGTTCCCCTGGTCCTGGGCCGCCTACCAGCAGGCGCACTGCGAGCATCGCCTCGGCCTGCTCGACGCCGCGGAGCGAACCACCGAGATCGGCATGCGCCAGTTCCCCGGGGATGTCCTCTTCTATTCCATCCGGGGACTCATCGCGGCATCCAGGGGAGATCGGTCCCGGGCCCAGGAGCAAGTCCAGCTCACCATCCGCAACGCGAAATCGTTCGGCCATTACCACCACGCCCAGTACGACATCGCCTGCATCCATGCCGTGCTCGGCGACAAGGCGCGCGCCCTCGACTGGCTGGGACAAGCCGCCAGAAACGGCTTCCCCTGTCATCTTTTCTTCCGGCAGGACCCGCTGTGGCGATCGCTTCGCGACGACGGCGCGTTCGTCAGACTGATGCGCGAGCTCGAGACCGAATGCGACGGCTACAGGAAGCTGCATGCGGACCTGATGGCGTCGAGGGAAGATTCCTCCTGAGCTTCCCGGTCCGCCGACGATCCTCGAACACCCCCTGCATCGAGCACACCGGGCTTGGGGCCTACTTTCCGACTTCCATCCGTTTCAGGAGCGCCTCGAAGCGCGGGTCGTCGCGGATGTTGTCCAGATCGCTGTCTTGGCGCATCCAGTCGGGATCGGCCAGCCCCGCCTCGAAGGACCTTTCCAGAGCATCGAAGGCCGAATCCGGCTCGTGGGCCAATGAATACACGCAGGCGAGATTGTAAAGAACCAGCGCGTCGTCGGTGCCCGTCTCGAGAACCCGCGCGGCCCACTGCGTGCTGCGCTCACGCTCACCGAGAATGGCCAGGGCGCTGGCGCCGTCGATGAGCGTCGGGATATCGTCCGGATCGAACTCGAGTCGCTTCTTGTCCACCTCCAGGCGACGGCGGGTGGTTGATTCCACCTCGGCCTCCCGGCCGAGGCTCCGGTAGACCTGGGGCAGTAGTTGCAGGGCCCGCCTCTCGTCGGGCGCCACCTTCGAGGCCAGCTCGAACATCTCGGCCGCCCTCGTGAGCTCTCCTTGTGAGAAGGCCACGGTCCCGAAGTAGTAATAAGCCTCGAATAACCTGGGATTGAGCTTGATAGCGTGACGGAACTCCCGTTCCGCTTCATCGTATCGGTGCTGCTGTCCCAGGGCGAAACCTCTTGAGGCATGGGCCTCGGCCAGGTCGGAGTCGAGCTTGACGGCCTGGAGGCTTGCCTCGTCGGCTCGCTGGAGGTTCTCATCCGTGGTTTCGTAGTTGCGCCAGAACTCCGTGTAGCTGTCCGCCAGTCCGGCGTAAGCCGGGGCGTACGATGGGTCTACATCGATCGCCTTGGAGAACATCTTGCGCGCGGATTCGAAGTCCCCCCGGGTGCGCCTGCGGAAGTACCCGCGGCCCCGCAGGTAATAGTCGTAGGCGCGGCTGTCGGTGGGGCGCTCTGTCTGGATGGCCCGTTGCTCGCCGGGGCTCAAGGTCAACTGCAGAGCCTCGGCGATGTTACCCGCGATCTCATCCTGGATCGCGAAGACATCCTCGAGCTTCCGGTCGTATGTCTCCGACCAGAGGTTGAAGCCATCCGCCACCTTGATGAGCTGTGCGCTGATGCGAAGCCTGTTGCCGGACTTGCGGACGCTTCCCTCGATGATGTTCTCCACCCCGAGGCGCTCGCCGATCTCCTGGACATCGAGGTTGGTGCCCTTCAGGGCGAAGACCGATGTGCGGGCCGGGATCCGCAATCCTTCCACCTTGGAGAGAGCCTGGATCAGCTCCTCGGTCAGGCCATCGGTGAAGTACTCGTTCTCGGGGTCAGGGCTGAGGTTGCTGAACGGGAGCACGGCGACCGACGGTGCCGCCGGCCGCGCCAAGGGCGATGCGTCACCCGGAGCCGGCCCCGCGCTGGCCGGGAGGTTGCCCGGCGCAGGAGAGCGTTCGGTCTCGCGTCCCATCCACCAGCCCGCGACGAGGATGGCGGCCGCGGCGAGTCCGGCCGCGATCCAGACGCTCTTGCGTGATCTCCGGCCGATGGACAGCCCACTCCCGGCCCCCCGTGCGCCGGCGCCGCCGGCAAGGCTCGACCCCGATTCCACTTCCGCGCGCAGGCTCCTGAGCTCGTTGCACACGTCCAGCGCGGACTGGTAGCGATCAGTCGGCACCTTCTCCAGACAATGCTGAATGATCCGTCCCATGTGCCTGGGCAGGCCACGGTTGATCGCCGTCACCTCGGGCGGCGTGTCCCGCAATATGCTGGACATCAGGCCGGGTGAGCTATCCCCCTGGAAAGGGCGATGCCCTGTCACCATCTCGTACAGCACGACGCCGAGCGAGAAGATGTCCGTCCGGTGGTCGAGTGTCCTGCCCTCGACCTGTTCCGGGGACATGTAGGGGGCCGTGCCGAGAACGGTTCCCACGCCGGTCAGCGCCGCGGGCTCGGTCGCCACCGTGCTGAGTCCGCCTGCAGCTTGCTTGCCCGATGTGTCGGACGACAGCTTGGCGAGGCCGAAATCGAGCACCTTCACCCGGTCATCGCGCGTCAGCATGATGTTGGCGGGCTTGAGGTCCCGGTGCACGATCCCCTTCCGGTGAGCGACCGAGAGGGCGTCTGTCAGCGGGATGGCGATGTCGAAGACCTTGGCGAGGGGAAATCCCTCGGCGGGCAGGATCCTGTCCAGGCTCTCGCCTTCGACCAGTTCCATCGTGATGAAGTGTCTGCCGCCGTCCTTCTCGATGCTGTGGATGGTGACGATGTTGGGATGGTTCAAGGCGGCGATGGCCTTGGCCTCCCGCTGGAACCTTTCGAGTCGCTCGGGGTCGTCCGCGACGCTCGAGGGAAGCACCTTGAGCGCGATCACGCGATCGAGCTCCGTGTCCCTGGCGATGTACACCTCTCCCATGCCCCCCTCGCCGAGCTTGCCGGTGATCTTGTAGTGGGAGAGAGTGCGACCGATCATGAGCCGGAGCGCGCATGGCCCATGGGACACGCGGATGCGGCCTTGGCCCTCGGACGGCGGGGAGGATCGATCGGGGTCGGAGTCTGCACGCTACGGCTGCCCTCGACACGGCGCGTCGCCCGAACACGGCGACCGCTCTGGTGAGCGAAGGATACCATAAAGGGTGGGCTGGGAGGTTCGCCGGCAGTGCGCGGGCAGAATCCCCCGCGGCCGCGTTCCGTCCGGACCAGTCGACGCGCTTCAGGACGGCCCCGGACGGGTCCGCTGTCCCGATGTCGCTCGTCGGAAGGAGCCTGCCGCCACGAAACGGATGAGGGCCTCCCGGCATCTGGGGCCCGGCATTCGCTGCCGGGGCCCTCTCCCGGCCGGGACCGTCGCTAGATGTACCGCGCCAGCAGGGGGGCGATCACCAGGCTGACGCCCGTCATCAGCTTGATGAGGATGTTCATCGAGGGGCCGGCGGTGTCCTTGAACGGGTCGCCCACGGTGTCGCCGACCACGGCGGCGGCATGGGCCTCGGTCCCCTTCTTCTCTCCTTCGATCGCGCCCTTCTCGATGAGCTTCTTGGCGTTGTCCCACGCCCCGCCTCCGTTGGCCATCATCAGGGCTAGCAGCACGCCCGTCACCGTCGCGCCGGCCAGCATGCCGCCCAGCGCCTCCGGCCCCAGGGCGAAACCGACCACGACGGGAGAGGCGATCGCCACGACGCCCGGAAGGATCATCTCCCGCAGCGCGGCAGCGGTGGAGATGTCCACGCAGCGGGCCGGGTCGGGCTTGGCGCCGGGGCGGCCTTCCAGCAGCCCGGGGATCTCGCGGAACTGCCTGCGGATCTCGTCGACCATCTGTCCGGCGGCGCGCCCGACCGAGGTCATGGTCATGGCGGCGATCAGAAACGGCAGGATCCCCCCGAGCATCATCCCGATGACGACGCGGGGCTCGGTGATGACGATGCTGATCGGGTCGCGTCCCTGCCCTCGCAGGGCGGCGTTGATCGCCTGGGTGAAGGCCGAGAAGAGCGCCAGCGCGGTCAGGGCCGCCGAGCCGATGGCGAACCCTTTGCCCATGGCGGCGGTCGTGTTGCCCAGCGAATCGAGGCTGTCGGTGATCTTGCGGACGTCGGGACCCAGGCCGGCCATCTCGGAGATCCCCCCGGCGTTATCGGCCACCGGACCGTAGGCGTCCACCGACATCGTGATGCCGACCGTGGCCAGCATCCCGACGGCGGCGATGCCGATGCCGTACAGACCGGCGACATGGTTCGCCAGGTAGATCGCCACGCAGATCGTGAGCACGGGCAGCGCCGCCGATTCCAGCCCGACGGCGAGTCCGTGGATGATGTTGGTCGCCGGCCCGGTCTTGCTGGCCAGGGCGATCCGGCGCACGGGGCCCATCGAGGTGTAATACTCGGTGATGAGCCCGATGAGGATCCCGCAGAGCGTCCCTCCCACCACAGCCAGGAAGACCGAGTCGTTGTCATCGAAGGCCCGGATGAGGCCGTAGCCG
>JBHHZN010000127.1:0-7163 GCA_046758155.1 Acidobacteriota bacterium
CTATGGGTGTCCGCTTACCGCTGCTCCCTTCCGGGTCTGACGGGGTTCACGGATCCATAGTGCACGGGGCTCGGGAACCGGGTATCCGCCTCGCGACCGCGACGCCGCCTTCCCCTCTGGAAGGGAATTCAGCCCTGCTTTAGCGGATTGCAGGTACAGGGCACCGCTAGTTCCCCGCCTAGCACGACCAAGACCGGTAACGACGCAAGAATACCTCGGCTGCTATTCGCGGGTCAATCTCACCCGGCACGATGGCGTGACCCGTGAATCCGGCGGCTGCGAGCCCAGCGGGACCATGGACCCCGCCACGGAGATGCAAGGCGCGGTCGCCCCGTGCCCCTCCGCCATGCCGGATGTTCAGGTTGCGCGCTCCTCAGGGGGTTCCTATAATTCGACACGCATCTCGAGCCCATCGCCGCCATGACGACCCTGCTGATAGCTGGCCTCTTGCTGTCCTTTTCGCCTGCCGGTGCCATGCCGCGGGGGACAGCCTCGCTCAGCCTGGAACACGGTCGCTACGCGACGCGGGGCGAGCCGAACGCCCCGGTCATCATCGTCGAGTTCTCCGATTTCAAGTGCCATGCCTGCGAGAAGTTCAACCTGACGATCATGCCGAACCTAGAAAAGGAGTTCATCTCGTCGGGTCTCGTGAAGGTCGCCTTCGTGGACTTCCCTCTCACGGACCATGAGTCGTACACGACCGTGGCGGAATCGGTCCACTGTGCCGGCGAGCAGGGAAAGTACTGGCAGATGCACGATGCCTTGTGGCGCAACATCGGTGCATTGAGCGACCAGAGCCTGGTCGACTACGCCGCGGAGCTCGGCTTGAACGTGTCCGATTTCAGGAGCTGCCTCGCGACCGACCGGTTCCGCCGGCGCGTCCTCGATGATCTGAGATTCTCCTACGATCTCGGCCTGACCGGCCGTCCGACGTTCTTCATCGGCCGGCGTTCAGCGGGCCAGGGGGAGGACACGTACCGAGGCCGCTTCATCAAGGGAGCGCAGAGTTACCTGGTCTACAAGGCGGTCATCCAGCGGATGCTCTCGAGGCCCGAGGCGCCGTGAGATTCGCGGCGGCATGGGCGGTTGTGATGCCTCCGGCCGTTGCGGGGGCGCTCGCGTGGGCGGCCGCGCCGGCGGCCCGGCCCGAGCCCCCTGGCCCGCCTCCTCGGGCCGCGGCGCCCTCCGGCGGGCTGGCCGGTTACGTCGGTTCCGGGACCTGCCAGGCCTGTCATCCAGCCCAGTACGACGCCTGGGTGGTGTCGCAGCACGGGCGCACCATCCATGAGCCGTCGGAGAGGGAGAACGCCCTCCTGGGCCGATCCCTGCTGTGCGGCGAGTACGACGCCAAGTATGTGCTGGGGGAACGGCACGCCCGCCGGTTTCTCGTCGACTCGGAGACGGAACCCGGCAGGCACCTCCTGTTGCCCTGCCGGTACGACGTCGGGACGGCCGAATGGGCGCATCTGCACGAGTCGGACTGGACGACCCGGACATGGGAGCGAGAATGTGGCGCCTGCCATGCGACCGGTTTTTCCTCCGACGATCTCACATTCATCGAGATGAAGGTCGGATGCGAGGACTGTCACGGACCGGGCGAGCGTCACGGCGATTACAAGACACGCGCCGACATGCTCTCTCTCCGGAAGCTGGACCCTCGGGGGGAGGTCACTATCTGCGCTTCCTGCCACCTGCAGGGTGGTGCATCCAGGAAGACCGGGTTGCACTTCGCGTACAATTACCGGGCAGGCGACGATCTGTTCGCCGACTACGCCTTCGACTGGAAGAGCCTCGACGAGACCCCGCAGGATACTGCCAACCCGATCGATATCCACCAGAAACTCCTCATGAGACGGCTGGTGACGGGTCAAGAAGGACCGGGCGGCGCGCTGCGGTGCACCTCCTGCCATACTATCCATGCCAACAGCCACAAGAAGCACGAGGCGCTGAAGACAGGCGAGTACTGTTACCTGTGCCATGAGCGCGAAGGCTTCGCCGTGAAGGAGTACGAACAGTCATGCAACGTTTGCGAGTTCTGAGGGGCCTGCTGCTGCTGGCCCTTCTGGCCGGCGGGATCGCGGGCCCGGCGGCGCAGGAGGCCATCGAGAAGATCACCCCGGGCCAGCGCGTGCCGGCCCTGAGGGTCGAGGTGTTGCGACCCGGCCGCTCGGACGTCCAGCCTCTCAATCTGGGCTCTCTCGTCGGTCACCGTCCCGTGGTCGTCGCCTACTTCCGCCTGGGGGAGGCGGTGGGGGAGGAGCAGTTCCTCGAGGTCCAGGAGCTGGTCGAAACCGAGCTGAAGGGGCGGGTCGAGCTGCTGGGCGCCATGCTCCTCGGGCGCAAGTCGACCCTCGAGAAGGCGGCCGATCGATTCTCGTTGTTCGGCGTGACGGTCCCGGTCATCCTCGAGAAGCAGTTCCGGATCGGCCGTGCGCTGGGAGTCACGACATCGCCGAGCATCAGCCTCATCGGCGCGGACGGGGTTCTGCGCATCGCCGATGCCAAGAGCCTGAAACAGAAGGTCTCATCGGGCATGACCCTGGAACAGGCGATCCGGAGCGCCGCCCGAGGTGGTCCCGTGCCGACGGTGATGAGGCTCCGCCGGTACTATCCGGCCAATGAGCTCGTCGGCCGGTCTTTTCCCGACTTCATGTTGAAACGGTTCGAGGACAAGGAGCGGGTCAGGCTTTCGGACCACGTGGGCCAGGAGAAGAAAGTCACCGCTGTCTTCTTCTGGCACCCCAACTGCAAGCACTGCAAGAAGGCGTTGCCCGGGATCATGGTCGGATACAATTCCTACAGGAAGTGGCTCGATGTGGTGTCGGTAGTGGACCTGAAGAACCAGGACGAGGCGCGAAACTGCCGGGACACCATCCGGGCTCACAAGATCGATTTTCCGGTGCTGGAGGACGAGGGCCGGCGCGTCACCGATCTGTACAAGGTCATCTCGACGCCGACGATGTTCTTCATCAGGCCCGACGGCATCATCGATTCGGTCTACACGAGCGGCGAGATCAACTACGTTCCGGTTTTCTCCAGCCGGATCCGGTCCATCCTCAAGGTCGGTCGCGAGTACTCCGGCGGACCCTGATCAGGCGCGCCTCGCCGGTGGCCCGCCACTGCGTGAGTTGGCGGGACGCGCCATGCGTCTGAGGAGCCGCTCGTCGGGGCTCATGACCTGGAGGACGGTCCTGGTCCCCTGCCGCATCGGCGCGCAGCAATCCCTGTGCTTGGTGTAGCTCGCCAGCCCCACGTCCAGCGTCTGATTGTGGATGCAAAGCGGCCACAGAAGGCAAACGGCGGGCTTGAGCGCGTAGGGGTCGTGCAACTCCTTGTCGCCCGCCACCTGGAGCGCGCACAAGGAGTCCTTGCGAAGAAAGACGCAGGTTCCGCCGATGACGGTCGTCGTGACGGTGAGCCCTTGCGTGAAGTCGTTATCCCGCATGATGCGCTTCGTGAACCAGCGATCCGTGTGGTTTCTCGCCCATGAGGTCATATGCGCCTTCACGATTCTCCGATGCTTGAGGATCGCATCGCGTTCCTTGACCGACAGCGTCGTCCCATTGCGACAGCACGAGCCGTCGCAGTTACGCACGGTCGCCCCCGCGCGGTACAGCTTGCGGGTGACGCGAGGATGGATCTTCGTGACGTTCAGGCCCAGATGGTTCTGGATCAAGGCGAAAAGTTTCTCCAGGCCGATTCTCATGATGGGGTATCGCTCCGCTCCAGAGTGGAGCGGGCATATTGCACCCGCCGCGATCGTGGCGTCAAGCGTGACGGTTAGCGATAGCCCTCCCCGGAAGCCGGTCGCTGGCCGTCGTGTCCCCGTTGCGGGGCCGACTCGTCCGCCTGCGGTGATGCCAAGGACTAAGGCTAGCGATCCGACCCACGCGCCACCTTCCCGGGCTCGGGATAGTTGTAAAGGATCTCTTGCCGCAGGAGCTTCTCGCGCCTGCTGGCGCGCGAGTGGTTGCCGAAGAAGAAGTTCGTGACCTTGCCGGTGTCCCCGTACTTCTTCGCGAATTTTTCCCAGAGCTTGGGCCCCTTGGAGACGTCGTAGCCGGCCTCGTAGGCGTACCGCAAACCGACCCGATCCGCCTGATCCTCGTGCTTGCGGCTGTAGCCGTTGAAGATGGCCGCCGTGGCCAGCCTCGTCCCTTGCAGTGTCGCCTCCTGGGTCGTGGGGTTGTCGATGGTCCGCCCGGCGATGCTGGCCGCCAAGGCCCCGAGCTGCACCCACCGGCCGCGCTTGTACTGGCGCCGGCTGTGCTCGTGGGTGGCGTGCGCCAGCTCGTGACCCAGCACGATGGCGACCTCGTCGTCGTCCAGATCCTTCAGGAGGCCGCTGAAGACATAGATGGAGAAATTCGGGGCGGCCATGGCATTCCAGTCGTCGTTCTCCACGACGTAGACGCGCAGATCGTTGGCGTTGAGGTAGGGAGGTACGAGCCTGGCCATGATGCGGCGCACCCGATTGACCATCGGACCCTGCTCGATCAAGGGCCCGTAGTCCTCCAGGACCTTTCCCTTGTCATCGGTGATCTTCATGCGGCCCAGTTCACGGTATTTCTGTTCTATCCGGTCAAACGCCTCCCGCAACTCCCTGTCGTCGGACGTATCGCGGTTGGACTGCGCCTCGATCCGGATGGCCTTGACCGACCCGTCCGGCCGGCGCTTGCCCCACACGCGGACCTGGTAGCCCAGCGGGATCGAGTAGAAACTGCGCGCGCGGCCCTTCCCCCTGAAGCGTGTCCTGGATGTGACTTGCACACGCTGGCCGTCGACGATCAGGTACTGGCCTTCGCGGAACTCCGCGTACCCATCGAGCTTCACGGTGGCGCGCGCGGGCGTGAAGGCGAGGGACACGACGGCGAGAGCGGAAATCGCCAGCAGTCTTGTCCTCATGGGGTCACCTTCCTCGCGGGGGCCTTCTACGTGGATCGGGCCTCTCTTTGACATGATAGACGAAGAGCGTCGTTTCATCACACCCGGTACGAGGCAAGGCCTTCCCTCTCAGCCCCGTGGTCGGAAGCCTCAGGGGTGGCCAAGAGCCCGGCGACCGGCGGAGATCTTCGGGCGGGGGAACGTTCCGAGGCGATGGGAACCTGGCGGAGAGAGGGGGATTCGAACCCCCGGTGGAGTTGCCCCCACACACGCTTTCCAAGCGTGCTCCTTCAGCCACTCGGACATCTCTCCGCGCTCACGCCACCTGCCAGGAGGGGCGTGGGGGGCCAGAGCGTAGCGCAAGCCGGATCGCGAGGTCAACGAATCAGGCGGCTGGTCGTCTTCCGGTCGTCGCGGCGGACGCATCTCACCATGGAACACAGGCCGAAGATGTTGACCCGTTCGACACGCTCGATGTGGAACAGGCCTCCTTGCCGGATGATGTCCAGGGGCGTATCCAGGGCGAAACCGATCCGGCGTGTCAGAGGCGTCAGGTGATGCTCCGCGCGCGCCATCAGGCGGTGCCCGCTGACGAAGTGATTCAGGAAGACGACCCGCGCGCCGGGGCCGGACACGCGGTGGACCTCCTCGATGACGCGGCGGGGGTTCTCGACGCAACTGATGACATGAGACAGGAGGACCTTGTCGAAGGAGGCGTCGGGGTATTCGAGCGCCTCGGCCGACATGCGCCGCAAGGTGACATCGGTCCGACCCAGCTTCGCGATCTTGCTCCTCGCCTGGGCCAGCATCGTGGAGGAAATGTCGATACCGATGATCCGGCAACCGTCCGGGTAGTGGGGAAGCGACAGCCCCGTTCCGACACCGATCTCCAGGACGGTATCGCCCGGCCGCAGGCGCAGAGCCTCGATGGCCCGTCTCCGGCCGGGCTCGAGGATCGCATCGAAGAAGAAATCGTAGACGTGTGAGTACGATGAGTAGATCTGCTCGCTGCTACGAGACGACATTCGGCCCCTTTTTTTCGACTCTCAGGTTCATTATAGTAAAACCTGGAGAAGGGATGTCACCGCCGGTCGGGCCATTTCGGGCGGTCGGCGCCTTCCGGGCCGGCCGGACGGCGAGTTTGGAGCGGACGAGATGACGATTCTGCTGGCTCCCGACAAGTTCCGCGGGACGTTCACCGCCCGGCAGGTCTGCGCGAACATTGCGCGGGGACTCGGGCAGGTGTCACCCGGGGTCGCGGTGGTATCGCTGCCTCTGGCCGACGGCGGGGAGGGTACCCTCGATACCCTCGGCCGGGTGATGGGGACCCGGGAGGTTTCGATACAGGCGCGCGGGCCCCTAGGTGATCCCATCGAGGGGGCCGTCTACGGCATGACTCCGGATGGCAGGACCGCCATCATCGAGTCGGCCCGTTTCTGCGGGCTGTCGCTCGTCGCGGCGCATCGGCGGGATCCCTGGCGGGCCTCCTCTGGCGGGTTGGGCACCGCCATCGAGGATGCACTCGATGCCGGCGCGCGCCACGTCCTGATCGGGCTTGGTGGGACCGCGACGATCGACGGAGGCGTGGGCATGGCGGAGGCGCTTGGCTACAGGTTTCTCAGGGCCGGCTCTCCACCGTCGGTTGTGGGGATCGATTCCACCGGGGTTCATCCGGCCATAGGTTGTTCGCGCTTCACCTGCCTTTGCGATGTGGACAATCCCTTGCTGGGCCCGGATGGGGCGGCCGCGATCTTCGGCCCTCAGAAAGGCGCCTCTCCCGGGCAGGTCGTCCTCCTGGAAAGACGTCTCGCATCGCTGGCGGCCGCGATCAGGAGGTGGAAGGGGGAGGAATCATCCGGTCTCGTCGGCACCGGCGCCGGGGGAGGACTCGGAGCCGGAGCGGCGGCTTTCCTGGGGGCCGTGCTGCGTCCCGGCACGAGGGTTGTCATGGATCTGACCGGATTCCCCGAGGCGCTCGCTCGGTGCGATCTGGTCGTGACAGGGGAAGGGTCTTTCGATGCCCAGAGCTGCAAGGGCAAGGTGACCGGAGCCGTCCTGGAGGCGGCGGCATGACTGAGGAAGCCCGCCGCGGTGGTGGCGGGCGCCTGGGATGGGTCTATTCCCCGGCATCGCCCCGCAGCCGTCAAGATCCTCTCCGCCCGCGATCTCGTGCATCGAGACGGCCTGCTGGGGGAGGAGGAGCTGGTCAAAGCCGGCCGCTGCATCGGCCTCTGGGCTGCGGGCCTTCAAGCATCGGATTGAGCGATGGAAAGCCACAC
>JBHHZN010000128.1:0-7093 GCA_046758155.1 Acidobacteriota bacterium
GCCCGCCCCGGGCCGGCCCGCGCGCTCGCCCCCCCCCTCGGGCCCGACTCGTCCGGCAACTTCGTGGTCGTGTGGGCGGGAAATCCCGGCGTCGCGCGCAAGTTTTTCACCACGGACCCTCCCTGCCCGCAGAGCGCCAGCCGACTCGAGGTCGATCTGGTCAACGGAGGCGCGGATCTTCTGCTGACGTGGACCGACGCCGTCAACACCCAGGACCACATCGTCTTCGAGGACAGCCTGCCCAACGGCCCCTTCACGACCCAGACCGGGGGAACCGTCACCGGCGCCGTCGGACTGACGACCCCGGTGCCGCCGGGCACGACCTTCTTCCGTGTGGCCGGCAGGAACACGGCCTGCGGCGTCGGCCCCCTCAACTGACTCACCGCACGGATCAGGCTGTCGGCTACATACCGTTGGTGCGGCTCAACTCCGTATCAGCCACCGGCCACTACCATTTCACCGTGGAACGCTCCCAGTTCACATGAATGAATCCGCCGGGCGCCGGTAGTTTGTTGGCAGGGTTCAGGAACAGGTGGATCTCCTCGATGGGCTGAGACGTCACGTCGTAGCTGCCATATTGCCCATCCTGCGCGGAACGGGCCCGGCTCGTGGCCATGATGTGCAGCAAGGCATCGCTCTTGACGAGCTTTCCGTTCTTGTAGATGTCGGCGAAACCCCACATCGTGAGGGCCGCCTTCATCTTCGGCATCAACGGGCTCTCCTTTCCCGTCTCTCCATGGACGACCTTGTCGACTCCGACTCCCGCGAACAACTTGGGTGAGCCGTCCTGCAAGCGCGCCGCGACCCGCGTTTGAACCACTTTCCATCTGGCTCCATCCTCCGTGACGAATTCGGCCTGCACGGCAGCCTCATCATTCGTGTATGGAGAATCCGGAAGCAGGTCATCGCCGCGATCCGTCGCCTCGACGTGGATGGTCCCGGAGATGCGTGCCACCCGGTTGCCGAACGGCGTCGGGTCCTCCGGGAGAGCGCCTCGCATCCGCTCCGGCACGCGATCGCGAAACACGGCTGGAGAGGGGAAAATCTGGAAGACCGGCCCGCCGCCCTCGGCGACGACGTGGCGCGCGGGCTCCTCCCCCGGCGCTCCGGCCGGCCGGCCGGCCGCCACAGCGAGTGCCAGCAGGAAGAAAGATCCGGCGGCAGTGATCCTTCGCTTTATCATCGGTAGCCTCCTCGAGCTGGTATCCCGGTTTCCTGTGTCCTCGAGCCGCACAACGCCCTCGGCGTCAGCCATGGTGCCCGGCGCCGCCGCCCGCTTGGGAGATCCCGGCGCGGGCTGTCCGCCTAGTTCTTCGCCACCCCGAGCGCCTCCAGCCGCGCGGCGACGTCGGCGCCAGCCGTCAGCGGGTGGACCTCCCGGTCGATGAACAGGATTCTCCCGTCGGGGCCGATGTAGAAGGTGTGCCGGGCGGCGTAGCGTCCTTCGTAGGCCAGCACACCGTAGGCCTTGGCGATCTTCTTGTCCGGGTCGCTGAGGATCGGATAGTTCACGTCGAGCGATTCGGCGAACTTGCGGTTGGTCTCGGCGTCATCCACGCTGGCCGCGTAGTAGGTGACCTTGTACTTGCGGATCTCCTCGCCGCTCTCACGGAGCGACTTGCACTCCGCGGTTCAGCCACCTGTGAAGGCCTTGGGAAACCAGGCGAGCACGACCACGTTCTCGCCCAGATCATCGGCCAGGCTGTGCGTCCGGCCGTCCGAACCGACGAGGCTGAAACCCGGAGCCTTGTCATCGACCTTCAGCTTCGTCCGCTGTGTTTGATTCGCTGCCGCCATCGCCGCCACGGCCAGCAATCCGACCGACAGCACTCTTCGCATCGACATCGTCGACCTCCTCAGGTATCCCTGCACGTGTCATGGGCTCACCCAGTCTATATCTCCGGGACACCCTTCGGGTGGACGATCCCCGCCAGGGTTGGTGTCGGCCGGGCGAGAGACCCGTTGGGGCTCACCGGCCCTTGCGATCCACCCGGATCGCTCATTCCCCGGCGTTGGGGGCTTTCAGCACCTGCACCGTGTTTTCCGCCTTCTCGTCTCCCATGCTCATCGTGACCTTGTAGGTGCCCGCCGGGACGAACTGCTTCTGGCCTTCATCCGCCTCGGCCTCGCTGAGGGGGTAGAGGTGCTTGGCCTCGGCCTGCAGGTCCCACACGACTCTGTTCAGCCCGGGATGAGACGGCCCTTGCAGCTTGCGGATGACGAGCCCGGACGGATCGGCGATGCTGATCTCGACCGTCTCGCCGGTGTCCTCGCGCACCCAGTAGTTGATGGTGGCCCCCATCGGCGGATTCTTCGCCCGGAAGATCCCGTGTCCCCGGCCGTAATGCTCGCCGGCGTACAGACGCGGATGCGCCGGGATCATGTCCAGAAGCGCCAGCGGCCTGTCGCGCACGGCAGGCGTGAGCTGCGCGAACATCGAGGCATCATCCAGGATGTAGATGCTGCGCCCATGCGTGGCCACGATCAGATCTCTCTCGCGGGGATGAACGACCATGTCGTCCACGGGAGCGGGTGGCAGGGTCTTGCCGTTGAGCCGGACCCAGTGCCCGCCCCGATCGAGCGTCACGTACGCGCCGAACTCCGTGCCGCAGTACAGGACATCGCGGCCGACGGGATCCTCGATCACGACCTTCACCGGCCCGCCGTCGGGCAGATCCCCCGTGATCTCGCTCCAGGAGACGCCCCGATCCTGCGTCATGAGGACGATCGGCCTGAAGACATCGCTGCGGTGTCCATCGACCGAGACGTACGCCGTGTCGGCGTCGTGCGCCGACGCCGTGATCCGTGAAACGTAGAGACCGCCCACGGCATCGGGCGTCACGTCCGACCAGCTCTTGCCCTCATCCGCGGTGACGTGGATCAGCCCATCGTCGGTTCCCGCCCACAGCAACCCGCGCCGCAGGGGCGACTCGGCCAGGCTGACGACCGTGCCGTACGTCTCGGCGTCGGACCCGACGGTCGTGACCTTGTCGATCTCGTTGCGGGAAAGGTCCGGGCTGATGGCGAACCAGAGATCGCCGCGTTCGGTCAGCTTGAAGACCTTGTTGCCGCCCATGTACAGCACGGTCGGATCGTGGTGCGACACGAGGTAGGGGGCGTCCCAGTTGAACCGCAGGCGCGGCTCGCCCTCGGGGGCGGCCGGCTTGAGCAGCTTGCGCACGCCGTTGTCGAGTCGGACCCGCATCAGGAACCCACCCTGCGAGGTCGCGTAGATGCGGTTCGCATCGGTGGGATCGAAGGCCAGAGTGAATCCGTCGCCGCCGTTGACCATGCGCCAGTCGGAGCTCAGGATGCCGTCACGGCTGCTGTCGAGCGTCACATGAAAGGTCTCCGACGGCCCGATCCACGACCCGTTGTCCTGCAATCCTCCTCCGATCCTGTACGGGTCGCTCATATCGACCGCCACGCGGTAGAATTGCCCCACGGCGACCTGATCGAGGTAATCCCAGGTCTTGGCCCGATCGTACGACACGTAGAGCCCGCCGTCGTTTCCGACGAACAGCGTGTCCGGATCGTCCGGATCGATGACCATCGCATGGAAATCCACGTGCACGAACTCGCTGCCCGAACGCCTGAACGTCTTGCCGCCATCGTCGGAGATCCCCAGGTTCCAGCCGGGCAGGTACACACGCTTGTCATCGCGTGGATCGACGACGATGCGGGAGAAGTAAAACGGCCGGGGGTTCAGTTGGCTGAGATGGGTCCATGTTTCACCCCGATCCTCGCTCCGGAACACCCCGCCGCTGGGCGAGCGGTTGTCGAACGGATCGCGCCCGGCGCCGCCCCAGTCGCTTTGCACCGTCGCGTACACGATCCGCGGGTCGGCGGGAAACACCGCCAGGCCGATGCGCCCCGTGCGCGGCGGGAGCCCCTGGATCAGCTTCTTCCAGGAGCGGCCCGCGTCATCCGAGCGAAAGATGCCCCCCTTCGTGCTGTTGCCCCTGAAGCTCCAGGGCGTCCGGCGCCTGGTGTACAGCGCGGCGTAGACGGTATCGGGATCCTTCGGGTCGACAGCGACGTCGCACGCGCCGGTCTCGTCGTCCACCGCCAGGACGTGGTCCCAGGTCTTGCCGCCGTCGGTTGTCTTGTAGACGCCACGCTCGGGATTCGATCCCCACAGGTGTCCCAGCGCGGCGACGTAGGCGACGTCGGGGTCGCGCGGGTCCAGGGCGATGCGGGGAATGTCATGCGTCTGGGTCAGGCCCAGATGCTTGAAGGTCCCCCCGGCATCGGTCGATCGATACACCCCGCCGCCCCAGGAGGAACTGTTGCGCCCGTTTCCCTCGCCCGTGCCGACCCAGACGATCTTGGCTTTCCCCTTCTCCTCTCTCTCGCCGCGCGCGACGTTCTCCTCCTGCCAGCCGGGCCAGTCGGGCGGAGCGTCGGTCACGGCGAGGGCGCCGATCGACAGGACGTCGTACTTGTCGAACACCGGATGAAACGTGACGCCGCGGTTCTCGGTCTTGAAAACTCCTCCCGTGGCGTAGCCGACGTAGAATGTCTTGGCGTTGCCCGGCGCCAGCGCGATGGCGGCCACGCGGCCGCCCATGTTGGCGGGACCGACGCTGCGCCAGGAGAGGCCCTTCAGATCGCGAGGGGACAGTCCCCTTTTTTCCTCCTGGGCCCCGGCGACCGAGGTCGCGACCA
Organism: Acidobacteriota bacterium; assembly: GCA_046758155.1. Lineage (GTDB taxonomy): Bacteria > Acidobacteriota > Polarisedimenticolia > JACPZX01 > DASXTC01 > JBHHZN01. The sequence continues at coordinate 4,669 of JBHHZN010000128.1, forward strand.
GGACGGCCGTCGAGACGGCCGCAAGAACGAACACCCTCTTCCATGGTGATTGCATGGATGAGACTCCTCCCTTTGAAGCGGGACGGGCCTCGGGCCGGCCGCCCCGCGGATAAGGCAAGACGTCGATCGTGATGATTGCCGTGGGACCGGGGGATTTTACCCGTGAAACGGCTCCCCCGACAAGGCCCCGGGCGGCCATCACGCCGCCCCCGGGGAAGCGGCGGGGTTGAACAGGAGGTCACACCATGACGATGCGACGGCAAGGCGAGGTCGGCCGGCTGCGCGCCGTGCTCGTCAAGCACGCCCGCGACGCTTTCGCCGGGGACGAGCAGATCGACGCGCAGTGGCGTGCCCTGAACTACGTCGGGCGGCCCCACCGGCAGCGGGCCGTCGCCGAATACGATCGCTTCATGGAGCTCTTGCGGGACCACGGCGTCGCCATCCAGTTTCTGCCGCGCGATGACACCGTGGGGTTGGATTCGATCTACACGCGCGATAGCTCGGTGCTGTGCGAGAAAGGGGCGATCCTTTGCAACATGGGCAAGGCCGCGCGGCGCACGGAGCCGGCCGTGCTGGAACCGGCCCTGCGCGCGGCGGGCGTGCCGGCGGCGGGCGCCATCACCGGGGCCGGGCGCCTCGAGGGGGGTGATGCCGCCTGGATCGATGAGCGGACGCTCGTCGTGGGTCGAAGCGGACGGACCAACCACGAAGGGATCCGACAGCTCGCGCGACTGCTGAAAGGTTGCCTCGACGAACTGATCGTCATGGAGCTGCCCGCCTGGCGCGGCGCCGGCGACGTCTTCCACCTGATGTCGATCCTCAGTCCGGTCGATCGCGACCTGGCGGTGGTGTACTCTCCCCTGATGCCGCCCAGGCTGCGTAACGCGCTCGCATCACGTCGCATCGAGCTGGTCGAAGTGCCAGAAGCCGAGTTCGAGACCTTGGGATGCAATGTCCTGGCGCTGGCGCCGCGCACGTGCGTTGCCCTGGAAGGCAACCCCATCACGCGCGAGCGGCTCGAAGGCCGCGGGGCCCGGGTGGTCACCTACACCGGGCGCGAGATCAGCATCAAGGGGTGCGGGGAGCCGACCTGTCTCACCCGGCCCCTCCTGCGCGAGGCCTGAGATCCATAGGCGCCCGGGCATGATCGGGCCGCTCGACCACCGGGCCCCCCCGGTCTACGGAGGGGCCGCGAGAGTCCACGAGACGATATCGACGGAAGCCGTCTTGGCCTCGGGCGGCAGGTGCAGGACCCCTTCCACGCGAATCCTGCGTCCGATCGGATGCGACTCTCTGAGCGCCCCGAGAGGGCTCTTCCCGCCGAGGACGGCCCGATGGAACGCGCCCGGCATCTCCAGGATCAGAGCATCGCCGTCCTGCCGGACGGTCCCCGTCATCTCCACCTGGATCTTCCGGAGGGTGAAGCCGGCCCGCCGGATCGCTTTCCGGAATTCCCGCGGATCGATGCTGGCGCCCTCGGATGGCTTCACGACGGCCTCACCGGCGTTCAGATCGACACTCACATCTCCGACGCCTTCCAGGCGTCGCAGGGCCTTCTCGGCCCCGTAGGCTCAAAGCGGTCAGGTCAATCCGTCCAGGCGTAGCCGGGCCGTTTGAACCTGGGCCATCGCCGATCCGGAGACCAGCAACGCCAACGCACCGCCAACGAGACCACGCATCATCCTCTTGCCGGAACCCACCATCGAATCTTCACCTCCTTCCTTCGGAAAATGCCAGTCGATAGATCCTGTCGCCCGCCGTGTCGGAGACGAAAAGGGTGCCATCCGGCGCGAGCGCCACGGACTGCGGCGATTGAAACCGCCTCCCCTCGGGCTTTTCCAGGCTCCACTGCGCCCGGTACGTCCCGTTTCGATCCAGAAGCTGGACACGGAAGTTCCCGCTGTCGGCCACATGGATGCCGCTCCGGGAATCCACCGCGACATCGACCGGGTCCTGGAATTGACCGTACCAGGTGCCCGCGCTGCCCCAGCTTCCGAGCCACTCGCCTCCGGCGGAGAACCGCTGTATCCGGGCATTGTGCGTGTCGGCCAGGAAGATACTCCCACCGCCGGCGACGGTGAGCCTTCCCGGGTAGTGCATTTCGCCGGCCCCCTCCCCCGCGCCGCCCCAGGTGGCCAGCGATCGTCCCTGGGGAGAGAACTTCTGGATACGATCGTTGTAGAACTCGCTGACGTAGAGGCTGCCGTCGGCGCCGATGGCAATGCCCACGGGTGATGCCAACTCGCCCGGGGCCGAACCGGTCTTGCCCCAGCCCCGCAGATGGCGCCCCGAACGATCGAACACTTCCACCCGGTCACGGATGAAGTCGACGACGAACACCTCCTCTCGGGGGCTCACGGCGACGTCCATCGGCCGCTGCATCTCGCCGGGACCCGAGCCGCACCGACCCCAGGCCGCCAGCAGC
>JBHHZN010000129.1:0-7081 GCA_046758155.1 Acidobacteriota bacterium
AGAACTTCCCGGAGTATCCTTTCAGCTCGCAGGCCTTCTCCGCGTACCGCACGGCCGACGCGGCATCCGAGTGCTGCAAGGCTATGCCGGCCAGCCCGAGGTACGCCGCGGCCAGAGTGGGCGCTTCCCGGACCGCCGCCTCGAACTGTTCGCGGGCGCCCTCCAGGTCGCCACCGCGCGCCAGGACGACCCCGAGGGCATGGCGCGCCATGGCGTGATGAGGCATCTCGGCGACCGCCTTGCGCAGGTGCGGCAACGCCTCGCGCTCGTGGCCGCTTGCGGCCAGCGCCTCCCCCAGAGTGTACTGGAACAGGCCGTTAGCCGGCTGGGAAGCCACGCCGCGGCGCAGGTCATCGAGCCCCTCGTCGATGCGCCCCATCTGCGCGAGAAGCCGGCCGAGGTAGATCAGCGTCGGCGCATGGTCCGGGTGCTGGGCGAGGACCTCCCGGTAAGTTTTTTCCGCCTCCTGAATCCGTCCTAGCTCCGTCAACGCCAGCCCCAGCGACGAGCGCGCCTCGACGCTGTCCGGATCGGCCTTCAGCGCCAGCTCGAACTGCTCGACGGCCTCGCGGAATTTCCCGCCGCGGGCGAGCACCAATCCCAGGTGGATGTGCGAGGTGGACCCGGAGACGTCCCTGGCGATCGCCTTCTCCAGGAGCTGTATGGCGGCGTTCATCTCGCCGCTGCGCGAGAGGTGCTCGGCCTCGTGACGCAGGCTCGACGCGCTCTCGCCCAGCCGGGCGATCTCCTCCTGCAGCGGGTCGTCGGTGATCGGCGGCGGGCCGCCGGCGGCATGCTTGGAGAGCTCCTCGGCGGCCTCCTCCCGCTTCCCCTGGGCGGAAAGGATCATGGCGATCGCGTAATGCGCATCGGCGTAGTCGGGGTAAATGGCGACGGCACGGCGGAAATCCACCAGCGCCTCCTGCGTGCGTCCCGCCAGCCGCGCCACCCTGCCGAGGCCGAAGTAGGCGGTGGCGGAATCAGGGTTCGCCGCGATCGCGTGCCGGTACAACCCCTCGGATCGATCCGGATCGGTCTCGATCAGCAGATCACCGAGGCGCACCAGCGCGGGACTGTACCCCGGCTGCAGGGCGACGGCGCGCTCGAGGGCCTTGACGGCCCGCGTGATCCTCCCGCCACCCTGGTTGGCGAATCCCAGGTAATAGAGCCACCGCATGGAGCGCGGGTCGAGGCGCGAGGCGCGGTGAAAACAGGTAGCCGCGGCCAGGGGGAAACCATGGGCGAGGTACTGCATCCCCAGAGCACCGACCGCGTCGGGATCGTCCGGGGAGGCCTCGGCGCGCGCTCGAGCCTGCTGTGCGACGTCGCGGATCGACGCGGGCAGCGTCGACAGATCGACGCGTGGCAGCGCATCATCCTCTCCGGATGCGCTCCCCGGCTTCTGCGCCTGCTCGGATCCACAGGCGAGAACCACCGCGGTGAGCAGGGCGGCCGGCAGGACGGCAAGCAGCGGTTTCATCGTCCGACATCCACGCCGGTGCGGCCGACCGAGACTCTCCAGAACCCGTCGGCCTCGACCCCGTTCACGAGCAGGACCCGCCCATCCGGCATGACGACACGCAGCGCTGTCATGCGCAGGCTCCGGGGCCACGCCAGGTGGACACGCGGATCGCTGGCGGACAGGTAGCTGCCATCGGTTCTCACGTACCGGGTGAGCACCCTGCCATCGCTGAGTGTGAGCTGCACGCGAGCGCCGATGGCATCCCGGTGGTGGACCGCGTCGATGACGCGCAACTGGATCCACCGGCCCTTGTCCGCCAGCTCGTTGCGCAGCAGCCGCACGGGGCCGTTGCTGTTGCTCACCAGGATGTCGATGTCGCCGTCGTTGTCGACGTCGCCGAAGGCGGCACCGCGGCGGACCTCCGAGAGCGCCAGGGCCGGGCCGGCCTGCGCCGAGCGATCCTCGAAACGCCCGCCGCCCTTGTTGATCATGAGCTGGTTGGTCTCATGGTACGGGAACGGGTCGCCGGCGTCCGCCTCGACCATGCTGACGGCACCGTTGGCGATGAACAGGTCGAGGTCCCCATCGTGGTCGACGTCGAAACCGCCCGCGCCGAACCCCGTGAACCGCAGGCTCGGCATCCCCAGGGCGTGGCCCGCGGTGACGTCCTCGAACGTCGCGTCGCCGCGGTTCTCCAGAAGGGTATTGGTCTCGTTATCCAGGTGCGTGATGAAGAAGTCGAGGTCGCCGTCGTCGTCGTAATCCTCGGCGGCGATCCCCATGCCGGCCTCCGCGAGCCCCTGCTCGTTGTAGGCCGCGCCGCCGAGCAGGGCCGCGTCGGTGAAGCGGCCCCCCTCGTTCATCCAGAGCTGATTGGCATCGCCGTCGTTGGCCACGTAGACATCCTGCCATCCGTTGTTGTCGAAATCCCCCGCCACGACCCCCAGCCCATGACCGTAGGCCGTGTCAATGCCGGTCTGAGAGCTGACGTCCCTGAAGACCCCGTCCCCCTCGTTGTGATAGAGACGGCTCGGAAGGGGCGGGTAGGCGCTCGGCCCGCAGTACTCCCGGGCGCTCGAGCTCGGGTTGAAGCATTCCTTGTTCGTCGCGATCGTGAAATCCGCATAAGCCGTCACGAACAGGTCCAGCCTGCCGTCGTTATCGTAGTCGAAAAAGGTGGCGCTCGCCGTCCACCGCGGATCGCCCAGGCCGGCCCGGGCCGTCACGTCGGTGAAGGTGCCGTCCCCCTCGTTCCTGTAAAGCACGTCCGGCCCGAAATTGGTGACGTAGATGTCCACGTCGCCGTCGTTGTCGTAATCGCCCGTCGCGGCGCCCATCCCGTAGCCGGTATCCCCCGTCCCGGATTCCTCCGTGACGTCGACGAACCTCAGCTCGCCGCCGGTCCCGGCCTCCGAGTTCACCTCGTTGCGCACGAGGCGGTTGCGAGGAGGCAGGGGAACCCGCGGCGGGAATATCGCATCGGCGTAGGTCTTGCCCTCCCCGAGCATGGTCCCTTGCAGCAGGTAGACGTCCAGGTCGCCGTCGTTGTCGTAATCGAGAAACGCGCAGCCGGCGACGGCGATCTCCGCGAAGTAATACTCTCCGCTCGCTCCCAGGAAGTGCTCGAACTCGAGCCCGCTCGCCGCGGCGACCTCGGTGAACATGTCCCGCGAGGCCGCAGGCTCGGCGGGTCGGGCCTCCTCGCGGGGAGGAGTCGAGCCGCAGCCCCATGCCAGCGCCAGCGCCGGCAGGATGATCGACCATCCGGGCCGGAGGCTGGCCCACGCCGCCCGGCGACCTGTCCGGCGAGGCGGCCGCCGCGAGAGGGGCGCCGGCGAGCCGCGCGGCCGTTGAAACAGGCGCCGCGCGGGCACCCCATCATCCTGATTCAAACCGATTCACTCCCCCAGACACGCGATTCCTGACGGTGGGATCCTCAGCAAGTATGCGTATCATCCGCCGCCGGTCAACCGGCCGGGCGTGGCTCGCGGCGCCGCCGGCGAAGCAAAACGACTCGGACGATAGTCGAGGTGGGATCGATCCGGGCGGGCGGCGGGGGAACCGGGTCAGAGGGCGGAGGGAAAATCGAGATTGGTCAACTGCGCCAGCAGATACGACTTGAGCCCGGAGCGTGTCTCGTCGGAGAGATCCTCGAAGGAGACCCCCATTCCCTCGTGCCCATCCACGTCCGTCCCGTGCCGGCGGACGCGGCCGGTCAGGTGGTAGTTGCCGGTCTTGCCTCCCAGGCAGAAGATCAGCTCCACCTCGGAGCCGATGGGATAGGGGCTCTTCGTCTGGATGAAACAGCCGCACATGGACAGAGACATCATCCTGTCGTAGAAGAAGAAATCATCTTTATACAGGTTCGGTTCTCTGTGTGCGACGACCAGCTCGGTCCTGATTCGCAGCACGGCCCGCCTGACCATGTGCAGCATCTCCTGCATGCGCGCGTAAAGCTCGGTGAGATGCAGGGGGCTGCCCACCAGCACCTGGACCGCCCCGAGATGCTCATGCACCGTCTGTCGCTCTTCCTCCGTGCGGACGCAGGCCAGGATGGGAGTTTCCCTTTTCGGGAACCTCTCCTTGACCAGTTCCAGGCACCGCCGCTGTTGGACGGATTCCACCGGCGGCCGCAGGAGCACCAGCCAGGGACTCTGCCCTTTCGCGCGATCCAGCTCGACCGGGTCCGGATGCGCCGTGATCATCTCGCAGCCGAACTTCAAGAGAGCCTGGGCGAGCATGAGAAACGTCGGAGGCTTGTGCGCGATGACAAGAATGAGAGGTTTCACGAGGGCGAATTTATTGTCGCGCCGGGGACAAGTCAACGCCACCGGACACGCCGCCCGGCCGCCTGCTCCGGGTGCAAGATGGAGATCCGGCCCGATGCCGTGGCAACGGCCCGACGGCGAGCGCACGGCGGGATCGAGCGCCGCCGGCCGATCCGGAACCGAAAACCGGACGCTGCCGGGGCCGAACGGCCGCCGCTGCGCGAGCCGACCCGATCGCGCGAGCTGAAAGGAGGCTGCGGCCGATGCCTCGAGGCCGCTCCAGCGCAGCGCCGCGAACGACCGCCCGCGAGCGGCGTGGCGGCGAAGGGCCGCCGCCGCACGGGACGCGGGAACTCCTCCCGGCGGTTTGTTGATATCATGTGACACGCTGCCGGAGCCATGCCGTCGCGGGGGCCGCATCAGGATGGCGGCGAGGGGCACATCCATGGACCCTGATCCGGGCCTGATTCCCAGACCGACCCGCGTGATCTTCCCGGTGAAGGTCTCCTTTTCCTCCCAGAAGTTCGACATTCACGAATTCACCGCGAACCTCAGCATCGGCGGCATCTTCCTGTGCACCGACGAGGTGATCCCTCCCGGAACACGCGGCACCTTGACCTTTCGCATCTCCCGGTGGGAGGAGCCGTTCACCGTCGCCGCGGAGGTGGCCCGCGTCGTGGAGCCCGGCGAAGACACCCGTGAGCCTGCCGGACTCGGGATCAAGTTCATCGAGTTGACGGCGCGTGACGCCGGACGCCTGAAGCGCCTCGTGGAGGGGATCCGCGACGGGTCCATCGCCGAGGCGATCCGCCGCACCGTCCGCGAGGAAGGGATCAACCTGCTTCAGGAACTGCGCCGGCGCCCCGCCGATCAAAAGGTCACGTTCGCCTTCTGCGCCAAAGGAGAGGAGATCGACGTCCTGGTGCGCGACGGCAACATGGCCGTCCTGATGCGGCTCCTGGACAACCCCAGGCTCACCACCATCAACATTAAGAAGATGCTGCGCGACCCGAGGGTCCCGACCAAGGTCCTCGACGCCATCAATCAAGCCAAACGGTGGCTCGTCGACGACGAGGCCCGCTTCCTCTTCTGCTCGCACCCGAACGCCCCGCTCGCGACGGCCACGCTGCTGCTGACCCGCCTGCGACGCGAGCACCTGATGGCGCTCGAGCGCAACGCGAACCTTCGTACCCCGATCCGCATGAAGGCCCGCGAAGCGCTGCGCGCCCTGCGGTAGCCCAGGGCGGGCGGCGTCGCGTCGCACCCTGCGGCCGCCAGCCCGCTACACCTAATATAACAAAGAGATCCGATCCCACGCTCGGGAGCGGCCCGGACCGCGGGGTCGACCGGGCGCGAGCCAACCGGAGCCGAATGACCCGAAACCAAGCTGGGACCAACGCCACGATCCCCCCTCGCGCGGCCCCCGCACCTCATTCCACCCCTGACACGCCCTCTCGGGTCAAACAACCACGGTCCCGCTTTCAGTTTCCGGGAGCGGCTGTCCTATCACGCTAGCCATGCCCCGGGCCTTTTTCTCGTCAGAACCCAGATCGATGATCATGGCCTGATCTTCTTTCAGGTTCATCTGATCCTCGAGGTGCGACTGCAGGCGGACCCGATCGATCTTCTTGAGCACGCAGAAGAACACCGAGAACTGCCAGGCTTCCCCGTACCCCTTGAGGATCCTGTGGACGCGCCGTAGCCGCTTAGGGTTACGGATGTCGTAGCAGACAAGGTAGCAGCGCCGCATATGGCCTCCGGAAGCTCAGCGTGTGGTCAGAAACGCGAGGGACGGGACCTCTCCAAGCAGCCAGGCCGCGATCATCCGCGCGTGCAGGACCAGCATCCGCCGGTAGCTCAGCCGGTACTCGAAGACGGGATGAGTCACTTCCGTGCTCATCCTCCGCCCGTAGGCGTTGAAGAAGGCCCGCCGGCCGGAATCCGTGAGGGCACACCCTGCGGCAGCGCGCATGAAGTGGCCCTCAGTCAGCTCCCCGCGATTGAACGCCGAAATGGCGACCGAATCCGCGATCAGCGGACGGAAAGGCTCCATCAGGTCCAGCGCGAAGGCAGGGCGACCCGGCCTCGACACGTGAAAGCCGCCGATCGTCGGCTCGAGCCTCGCCAAGCGCAAGGCGGCGACGCACTCGTGCGTGAGCATCGTGTACGCCAGCGACAAGCAGGAGTTGATCGGATCCGGCGGCGGACGGCGCTGCCGGCCGTTGGTGTCGAATTCCGCCGCCAGGGGGCCCTTGAACATCCCGGCGAAATGTCCGAAGTAGAGCGCGGCCGCTTGACCTTCGTGTCCTCTCAAGACCTCGAGCGACGTGGCATGGAGGGCTCGCTCGATCTCCTTGGCGAGATCACCTGGAACAGGCTCTGGCAACGATCCGTGATTTCTCATGAGCAGGGTCCGCTGATTCGCGATCTTCGCGGCGACGAGAGCTCGAGCGAGCTCCAGGCACGCTTCCGGGTTGTCGAGTCTCCGGATCTGTGCCCTCCGGATCTCGGCGCTGACCGCATCAAGAGGATCGACTATCGCCACGAGCCGGCCGGCTGCCGACAGGAAGGCGACCGGGACGCCTCGATCCGCGAGGGCACGCAGGGCCTGCGTCGTGATCTGCACATAGCCAAGAATTGACAGGCTCTCGACGTTGGCCAGGGGTATCTCCTTGACCGTCACGCCGTCCTTGTCCGTCATCTTCAACCCCATGCCTCGGATGCCCACGCGCACGCCGTTCGTCTGCGCCACGACATGGATGCCGTCGTCCCGCGGCGGCCAGAGCTTTCGGGGCGTCAGTTCCCCCGACGCCGATGAGCCAGCCTCCTCTGTTGTGACCGACGCCACCGA
>JBHHZN010000130.1:0-7023 GCA_046758155.1 Acidobacteriota bacterium
AAGTGTCTTTCCGCGCCGGCGAGATCGAGCGGGGCCGCGGAGTCCGGCGCGGCGAGCGTCGCCCCGAGGCCGAGGTGGGCCCGCGGGCTGTCGGGGTTCACGGCGATGAGTTTCGAGAACACGCGCGCGGCTTCTTCGTATTGCCCCAGGGCGACCCGGCACTGCCCCAGGTAATAAAGGGAGTCCTCGTGGTCCGGGTTCAGGGAAAGCGCCTTCTCGTAGATCGCGGCCGCGCCGGCGAAGTCCCCCTTCAGCCGCAGCCGCGTGGCCTCCGGGACGGTCTTCCAGAACGTGATGATGGAAGGATCGCCGGAGGCGGAGCCGGAGCCCTTCTCGATGGGGGAGTGGCGCGAATCGCCCGCCGAGCACGCCGCGGCCGCGATCGCCGTCATGGCCAGCGTCACGATCGCGCCGCACGAGCGCTTCATCCGGAACCCCCGCGGGGCGGTTCTGTCTTGTCGATGACCGGCTCCTCCCCCTCGTGCAGCACCACCGTCGCGTCGGTGGGGATGTTCCCAAGCGTCCGCGTGGTCCCATCCGGCCAGACGATCTCCAGCGCATCGACCTGCTCGGCCTCTCCCAGCCCGAAGTGCACCTCTCCGGGCGGACTCTGGCTGAGATAGGACGAGCCACAGCCGAGGACGCGCATTCGGGTGACCGGGCCGGTTCTCGCCTTGACGACCGCGCCGGTGGCGAAGCTGGTCGTGACGCCGGGGGCATCGCCTCGGGTGCGTGCGCGCGGATCACGGGGCCCTCTCAGCACGACGCGCAGCCACCTGTGGCGGTTCCCGCCGTCATTGCGCAGCAGGCGTGCCGGGCCGCCGTTGACCACGAGGGCGACGTCGAGATCGCCATCGCCGTCGTAGTCGGCGGTGGCGGCTCCGCGGGCCACGTCCTCGACGTCGAAAGCCTCTCCCGCGGCCTGGCCGATCTCGTAGAAACCTTCGCGCTTGCCGGTGTTCCAGAAGAGCTGGTTTCGCATCGGCACGAGCAACGCCTTGTCATCCTCGCGCGGGAACGTGCTGCCGTTGGCGACGTACAGGTCCAGCAGGCCGTCGTTGTCGAAGTCGGCGAACCCCGTTCCCCAGCCCACGTAGTCCAGGGCGATCTGACCCAGCCCGAGCATGTCGGATTGATCGATGAAGTGCATCGGTTCGGCCGGCGTCGGGGGCATCTTTTCCTGGAGGTTCTCGTAGAAGGCGTTTTCCTGGGCGATCCAGTGGGTGATGAAGATGTCGAGATCGCCGTCGTTGTCCCAGTCGCCCACGCCGAGCCCCATGGCCCCGCGGTAATCGGCGACCCACGCCGAGTTGCTGACGTCATCGAACGTGCCGTCGCGCAGGTTCCGGAACATCGCGTTGTCCGATATGTCGTTGGCGATGTAGAGATCGGTCCAGCCGTCCCCATTGAAATCGCACCAGGACGCCGACAGCGATCGGCCGGTGGTGTTCTGCACGCCGGCGGGCCCCGCGACGTCGCGGAAGCTCCCCGCGGTGTTGCTGAAGAGGAGATTCCGGGAGGGATCATACGAGGACGGGTTCAACGTGTACGGCAGGACGGCGCCGTACTGGTAGGAGGTTTTCGTCACGGCCGCCGGATCGAACCGATACTGGACGTAGCCGGTGACGTACAGATCGAGGTCGCCGTCGCGGTCGTAGTCGGCCCACGAGGCTCCTGTCCAGAACCCTTCGGCGCGGCCGAGCCCCGAGGCGACCGAGACATCCGCGAACGTCCCGTCGGCTTCGTTGCGAAAGAGCACGATGGTTCCCACGCGCGTGACGACGAGGTCCAGGTCCCCATCGCCGTCGTAATCGCCCCAGGCCGCCCCCATGCCCAGCCCGTGGACGCCGACGCCTGCCCGATCGGTGACGTCCGTGAACCGGCCGTTTCCCTCGTTGCGGTAAAGAGACGACCGGGCCGGCGAGTCGTTCCACCGGGCGGCGAGCGTCAGCGGTCCCGACTCGTTGACCAGGTACAGGTCCGGGTCGCCGTCGCCGTCGTAGTCGCCCCAGGCCACCCCGGAGCCCATGTCCTCGGGCAGTTGCGTGGATCGCCGCCCGTGGAAGTGCCGGAAATCGATGCCGGCCTCCCGCGCCACGTCAGTGAACCGGATGTCGGGGGCTCCGGCCGGAAGCGAACGGGCCAGGGAGCTCGTGATCGCGTCACTGCGGTCCTTCTCCGTCCCGGGCGTGTAGGGCACCGGCTCCGGGCGGCTCACAAGCAGGACGATCACTATGAGGGCGAAGCCGGCCAGCCCCGTCCCGAGATACAGTCGTGCCCGCCGGATGTGGAGCCGGCCGGGTCGCGCGCCGGGACCAGGGGATGTCATCGCCCGGAGCTTGGTTGCAAGCCCGCGACCGCCGCCGGCCGGACGTGGATCTCGGCTGATGCGCTGGCCATCTCGGTCACCGGGGTGGTCAGCCCGCTGTCCTTGCCGAACAGAAAATTGAGCAGATACTGGCCCAGCTTGCGGTACAGCAATCGCGCCGTGACACGGATCGTCTCCTCGCCCGCGCCGGGGGCGCTGAAAGTGTACACCCCCTGTTTCTTCTCCGGCTGCGCCACCCCGTCCGCGGTGCCCGGGCATCGGAGGGAGAACCTCGCCGTGTCCGAGAACCCTGGGAACAGGGACCGGCGGTAGCGGACACCGACCATCTCCCACAGGTTATGCCGATCGATCAAGTTGCCGTACTGGTCGACCGGCTCGGCCTTGAACATGAACGATCCCGGCTTGATGAAATGCCGATCATCAATCGTCCCGGTGGCGAAGATCGTCTTCCCGTTCGCGTCCTTCGCGATCAGCTCGATCCACGACTGGATGATGTCGAGCGGCCCTGTGGGGAAATCATGTCCCACCTTGTTGGATGTGACGATCGCCTTGATCGTGATGTCGTCTCCCGGGAGAACCGAGGCGGGGACCTCAAGGTTGATGGAGACCGCCGGCCCGCTGGACCATTTCGCCTCGATCTCCGGGATCGGGAACTCACCGCGCAGCCAGCGTTCGGTGAGCTGGATCTGCTTCTCGGCGCCCGGTAGCTTGAGCAAGGCCGGCATGACCTGGTTGGCGCCGACGAATCGATGGCTCCTGTGTTTGCCGTCCCGGGGGGTCCGGTTGTAATCGCGGTCGTCTCCGGAGGCGGGATCCGTGGAGGCGACCAGCGGCATGTGACACTCGCGGCATTCGATCGTCTTGCGAGGATCTCCGGGGTGGTTCCAGCGGCTCTTGCGCCAGTTGTCGTACTGGTTCTGCAACTGTACCCAGCCGACGTTGTTGACCTCCTGGTCGATGAACTGCTTGTGGCAGGCGGCGCAGTACTCCGGCGTCTTGAACAACCCTTTGCTCAGATCGGCGATATGCTGGCGCGGATAGGCACGGATCAGAAAATCCCTCGCTGTCCTGGCCGCTGCCCCCGCGCGCAGCTCGAAGAGGTATCGATGCGGCCGCCCGATGATGTAGTTCGCGTTGCCCTTCAGGTCGGTCTTGCGCACCGAATGGCAGGACAGACACGACACGCCCTCCTTGTAGCCGGTGAGGTCCGTCAGGTTCTTGGCGAAGATGTTCTTCGTGCCGGAAAACAAGGAGATCGGATCGTGGCATCCTCCGCAGTAGCGTGTCGACTCGGGGCCGTTTTGCTTGGCCATCTCGGCCTGAACCCTCTGGAACGCGGCGTCCATGGCCGACCACCGATGGGCGCTGACCTTCCATTCCGACACGATCTGCTCGTGGCATCCTGCCGTGCCGCACGACTCGGAGCCCGCGAGGGTCCGGACGTCGTACGCATGGCCCGAGGCGGTGCGGGCGAGACTCGGCGCGAACGGGCGATCCTTGCCGAACGGGAATGTGTAATCCGCGGGGAACTCGTTATTGAACCGCTCGCCCGGGTAGGCGAGCCAGCACAGGCCGACCAGGACGAAAAACGCCAGCGTCCAGACTCCGGCACGCGCCATCCCGAGACGCTGCGATGCGAGCAGGGGGCCGGATTCCGCCTTGAAGCTCAGGGTGCGATCGCGGACGAGGATCACGACGACGTGCGGTATCACGAAGGCGATCAGGGCGAACGTGGCGATGAGGTGGATTGTGTCCCACAGGTACACGATCCGGCGTCCGAACAGCGCCTCGACGGTGAGAACCACCCCGGAAACCACGGCGGCCAGGGTGGCTCCGGTGGCCAGGTAACCCATGATCTTCACCGGCGTCGCCGGGCGGTTCCAGTAAACGCGCAGGTGCCGGACCTGGTAGGCCAGCGCGGGAATCAGCGCCAGGAGGCCCACGACGGTATGGACGAGGACCATCCACTGGTTCGTGACCGAGAAAGGCAGCAAGTAGATCGACAGCCCGCTGATTGTTTCCATGGCCAGCCAGGCCATGATGAAGGCGGCCATCCGGCGGCGCCATTCCGACGATCGGGTGGCGAAGCCCGAGACCAACATCGGCCGTGGCGCCTGCGGTCGGTTCTGACTGTTGGTCATGCCATCTTCTCCTGTCCGGCGTGCGATCGCCGTGAACTCACACCCGCCCCCTCCCGTTGTCCACGATCACGGATGAATAAACGCAGTATCCGGGCAGAACCCGCCGCGCGCCATCGCCCGAATGTGTGAATTTTCTCACCAGAATAGGTGAAATGACGCACCCCCCCCGCGTGGCTGTCCCTGCCGTCAGCGGCCGGTCGAGGGCCGCACGCCGTGCAGGATGCTGAAGGCGACCGCCTGCGCCCGGTTCGTCACATTCAGCTTGGCGTACAGGTTCTTGAGATGAGAGGCCACGGTATGCGGGCTGAGGTGGAGCCTGTCGGCCATCCCACCGTTGCTGAGACCCTCGGTCAGCAGCCTCAGGATCTCGCGTTCCCGCACGGTGAGCCCCGCGAGCGGGTCGGGCGCCTGCTGCTCGTCGGCCAGCTGGAGCAGGCGCCGTGCGACGGCGTCGGTCAACTCGACGTGGATCTTCTTTTCCTGCGTAACATCGTGCAAGAGCAGGGCTTTGCCTATCAGACGACGCGCTTCCGACAGGCAGGGGGAGATCGTCGCCCGGACCCGGAGGTTCTTGAACAGGGTCAATTCAGCCGTCACGGGCCCGGATTCACCCGACGACGAGGTCCAGAGACTGACGAGGCCGGGATCGCGCAGGATGAATTCGACCCTGGTCCCGGCTCTCGGCGTCGACGCCAGGCCCAGGAGCTGTCTCGACCGGCGATTGAGGTAAAGGACGTGGCCCGTGGGATCGACCAGGATCAATCCGTCCGCGAGCCCCGCAATCGCTCCGAAAAGGAGGCAATCTCCGCAGTGGTCAGTCGATATGCGATACGGTGGCGGCATGGTGGTTTTCCCGTCCTTCCTGATGAGAGACTGCAAGCTCTATGCCACGCCGGGAGGGTTCCCGTTTCGCTCCGAGGCGGTCCCGCGTCATTCGCCCGCGGGCTTGCGGACCGTGACGAACCGGTTCGCCGGCACGCGCTCGCGCAGGGTCCGGGTGCCGTCGGGCCAGAGGACTTCCAGCCGATCCACGACCTGCGCGCGACCCAGGCCGAAGTGGGGGCGGGGGTCATGCGCGGACAGAAAGGATCCGCTGCTGGCGATGTCGCGCGATTGTGTCCGGCCACCTGCGGTGATGATGACCTTCGTTCCGATCAGGGGGCCTGCGCCCGGGGGGACCTCACAGATGACCGTGAGCCAGGAGCGGCGAGGCGAGTCGTTGCGCAGCAGGGTGGGCGGGGCGTCCAGGTTCGTGAACAGAAGGTCGATGTCGCCGTCGTTGTCGTAATCGCCGGCGGCGAGTCCCCGGCTGGACAGGGCCACGGAGAATCCCGGCCCGGAGCGATCGGTCGCATCGATGAAACGGCCGCCGCCGGTGTTCTCCAGCAAGGTGTTGCGCTGCGCGAACGACAGCCCGAACTCCGGATGCCGTTTGACCTGCGGGTAGATGTGGCCGTCCGCGATGGCGATGTCGAGATCGCTGTCGTTGTCGAGATCGGAGAGCACGACCCCCCACGATAAGTGGGTGAACGACGCCGGGCCGACGCCCGCCTGTTCGCTGACATCCTGGAAGAACCCGTGGGAGTCGCCGCGGTAAAGCGTCGAGAAATCCTCCGAGAAGTTGGTCACGATGAGATCCGCCGCCGCGTCGCCATCGACGTCTCCCACGGCCACTCCCATGCCGGCCTGGGCGTTGCCGTGCGCGTCGTACGCGGCACCGGACCAGAGTCCCACATCCGCGAACGTGCCGTCACCTTCGTTGCGGTAGAGGTAATTCGCTCCCGAGTCGTTCGCGACGTACAGATCCTGATCCCGATCTCCGTCGATGTCCACGGCCCTCACCCCGAAACCGTATCCCAGGTCCCGATCCGTCAGGCCCGCCGGCCGGGTGGCGTCGACGAAGCGGCCGTCGGCGCCGGCGAGGAAGAATCGATCCGAGCCTCCTGGCAGGCCGGACGGGCCGAGGGCGACCGTGTCGACGCCCTTCCAATCCAGCGACGGCGTCGCTTGCAGGACGTCTTGCAAAGTGCAGTCGACGTAGCGGGCGATGTAGAGATCGAGCCTGCCGTCTCCGTCGGCATCGAAGAACGCGGCGCCGGTGTTCCACCCGGGTGCATCGATGCCCACGCGCGCGGCGACTTCCTCGAACGTGCCGTCGCCCCGGTTGCGATACAGGAGGTTGGCGCCGAAGTTTGTGACGAAGATGTCCGGCCAGCCGTCGTCGTCGTAATCGGCCACCGCGACGCCGCTGCCCCAGCGTCCCTCTCCCGAGACGCCGGCCTCGTCGGTGACGTCCTCGAAGGTGCCGTCGCCGCGGTTGCGGTACAAGGCGTTGCGGCCTTTCTCGATGACGGTGTCGCCGGAGAGTTTCCAGGCGTTGACGATGTAGGCGTCCAGGTTGCCGTCGCGGTTGTAATCGAGCCAGGCGGCTCCCGTGCCGGCGGAATCGAGCAGGTGGTCCTTGCCGGGCCGGCCGGCGTGGGTCACACGGCCGATTCCCGCTTCGACGGCGGCCTCCACGACCCGGAAGCCGGCGGTCCCCTCCCCGCCGCT
>JBHHZN010000131.1:0-7018 GCA_046758155.1 Acidobacteriota bacterium
TGGTTGCTCTGTGATCCGGCCACGTGGGATCCCACGCAGAAGACGTTCGTGATCGAGGTCCCGGACGAATAGGTGAGAGTCGACAGCAAGGAGGAGATGAGGATGCGACACAAACTGGCGAGAAGGGCCACACCGGCAGGCCTCGCGTGGCTGTGCATGGCCATTCTCTTGACCTCGTGCGCAGGCTACGGAAAGCAGCTGGGCGGGCTTGGCGGAACGATCGCGACGACCAACAACACTGTCGTCGACGTCGGCGAGAGCTTCGACGACCTGAAGGCAAAGAATCAGATCAAGGCGACGGTCTACAACGAATGGGTGGATTTCGTGCGTGACTACAAGAAAGGCGAGAAACTGGCCGCATCCACCTATCGGACCCTCAAGGAGGATTTCAAGAAAAACCCGGATGTCGAGCAATGGGACGCGCTGAATAGGGCGATCGAGATCATCGAGGCCCTCTCCAAGACCGCCTTCGACTGGTACGACCAGATGCTCAACGCGGTCAAGGGGGAGCCTCTTACTGTTCCGCTCAGGGAATAGTCCGCCTGAGGCGGAGAGGAGGCAGCTATGGGAGCACCGGCCATTCTGGCGCTGATCATGAACGGGTTCAAATTCGTCCGAAAGCTCATCGCGTTCTACAAGGGCATGCCCGACAAGAACGAAGAGCTGATCCCCTGGCTCGACTCGGTCGATGTGCAGCTGACCGAATCGGAGACCAGGCTGGATAAATATAACCCCGAGAAGATCGTCTAGCGCGCAGGGAAGCTGCAACCGGGCGGCCCCGTCGGGGGCCGTCCCTCGGAGTCATCCATATGAAAAAAACGTGGCACACACACAAAGTCATGTGGTTTGGCCGTCACCGTGCGGAGCAACGGGTGAAAGACCTGCTCCAGAGGCTCGAGACAGAGGGACACACCATCGTCTCGGTCTTCGGCAATCGCGGGTGGATCGTGGTCGTCAGCTATACCAAGCAGAAACGACGGGGGACGGGAGACCGGACGCCCGCACCCCGAAAACGACGGAGGAAGGATCGTGCATAAGATTGTGGCCACGGTCCGGGGGATGCGTGAGATGAGCGGCGAGCTGCTGCCGTGGGCCACGCTCCTGGGTCTCGGGTATCTCGTGGTGAACGGCGAGCTGGCCCAAGAGGTCCAGAAAGCCCTCATCCTCTGGGGGCCTGGGATCGTCCTCATCTTCATGGCCTGGCAATACCTGCCGAAGTTCATCGACTCGCAAAATCGACAGGCCTCGGCGCTGTCCGACCTGGCTGGTTCGGTCCGCGACCAGGGGACCGGCTACGAGCGGGCGCTGGGCGAGATCCAACACGGGCAACAGGTGATCCTCGACCGACTCGAACACCTCAAGGAGCAGCGCGGTGGCTAGCAGCGAACGGGTATGCGGGGCGATCCTCGAAGAGCTGAAGCGACACATGACCCGCGAGCGGGTCGGCATCGATGACGAAAACGCCTATCTCGACCAGGAACTGTTGGCGGAGCGGCTACACAAGGACTACCGGATCACGATGATGCCCGAGCAGCTGAACGCGCCGCTCACGATCCTCAAGGACGCCGGCTACGTGAAATACAGGCGGATCGCGATCGGCCCCCCGGGCCGGCGGCGACATCTGACCGCGTGGCGCATCACCGGCGACGGGATCCGGCTGCTCGAAGGGGACATCCAGGATGGGCGCGTCAGCGTCCTGTTTTGGTGACGATGGATGCGACGCGAATCACATTTTGCGGCGATGGACCTGAGCGAGGACGCGCTGGCCGTTGTGCATAGCGGGTTCCTGGCGCGTGCGACGCTCGATGCCATCATTGACCGGGTCGAGAAGGAGACGAAATCCGCCTCAGGCGGAAAAGAGACGATCGCCCGGTCCTCGCTCGCCCGCTACCGGAAATGGTGGCGGTCCGAGCACCGGGCGGCGCAAGAGGCCCAGGAGTACGGCCGCGAGATCGCCGCGTCGCTCACGGCCCATCCGCCGAAGGAGCAGCAACGGATCGTCGAGCAAAAGCTCGCGCAGCTGATGCTGCTCAAGCTCAAGGAGTTGGAAGCCGACAAGCCGATGGACGTGGCTTACCTCGCCCTGGCCGAGCGGAAGATCCGGGCGAAAGAGCGGCAGATGGAGCTCGAGTCCCGCAAAGTCGGCGTGCTCGAGGCCAGGCTGAAACAGATGCAGGACGCGGCCAAGAAGGCGGTGCGCCAGATCGAACGGGAAGGCAAAAAGGCCGGGCTGAAGAAAGAGACGATCACGGACATTGCCGAGGGGATCTATGGCCTCGCGCTCTGAGCAATCCGCCTCAGGCGGACAATCCGCCACGGGCGGAAAGGTCCAGCTGACGACCTATCAACAACGGGCGGTCCGATCGCTGGTCAACCGCGAGCGCCGGTTCATGTTCTGGCTGTGGCCGCGGCAATCGGGCAAGAGTTTCGGAGTCAGCCTCGGATCCATCCTCGATGCCGCCGGCGAGCAACCGAGCCCCTGGGTGTGGCTGTCGAGCGGCGAGCGGATGTCCAAGGCCCTGATCGAGACCGCATCGATACATGCGCGCGCGATCGGCAAAGCCGCCGAGGTCCTGGAGGAAGACTTTGATGTTGAAGACTTCCAGTGTACGGCGCACGTGATCCGTCTGAAGGGGACCAAGACCACAATCACGGCCCTCCCGGCGAATCCGGCGACCGCGCGCGGGCATTCGGCCAACGTCTGGCTCGACGAGTTTGCCACCCAGAAAGCGAGCCGGGCCATCTGGTCGGCCCTCTTTCCGACGATCACCCGGGGGTTCCGCATCGTGACGACGACGACCCCATTGGGCAAGCAGAACAAGGCCTACGATCTCTACACCGATTGGACGAAGCTCGCCGCGGGCGGCGATACGGATTACGGCGTGCAGAAGCTGAATATCTACGACTGCGTGAAGCAGGGCCTTCGCCTCTATGACCACAAAGGCCAGCCGTCGACGCCCGAATCCCTTCGCGTCGCCCTGGGCGATGAAGAGGCGTGGGAACAGGAATACCTCTGCGAATTCCTGGACGAGGCAACGGCCTATCTCACGTTCGAGCAGATCACCGCGTGCGAAGACGCAGAGCTGGTGGTCGCCCCGTCATGGTCCTCGGCGCTCGTCCAAGCCGCGATCGAGGCCCACCGCGTCTATCTCCGCACCAAGAGCGACGAGCCACTGGCGGCCGGTCGCGTGCTCGACGAGCTGCCGTCCGGCGATCTCTACCTCGGCATGGACATCGCGCGCCGACGTCACCTGACCGTGATATGGCTGTTGGAGCGGGAAGACACCATGCTCAAATCCGTCACGGTCCTCCCCCTCGACAAGCTCCCCTTTCGGGTCCAAAAGGACGTGCTGTTCAGCCTGCTGCGGGCCCCGAACCTGCGGCGGGCCTGCCTGGATGAGACCGGGATCGGCATGCAGCTGGCCGAAGAGGCCAGAGAACACTTCGGCGAGTGGAAGGTCGAGGGGGTGACGTTCTCGGCGGCGAACAAAGAGGCGATGGCCGGAGGGCTCAAGCCCCGGGTCGAGGATCGCGCCGTGACCATTCCGGCCGATAACGCGATCCGGAACAGCCTGCACAGCATCAAGCGGGTCCAGACGACCACGGGCCACTTTCGCTACGACGTCGCCCGTGACGAGACCAACGAGCATGGCGACTATTTCTGGGCGCTGGCGCTGGCGGTCCAGGCGGCCGAAGGCGGTCCGGCCTGGACGCTCGAGGGGGCCGAGACGACCGGCGAGAAGCGGGCCTATGCCGGCCTGGGGGGCTACACCGGATTTTCCGCCTCAGGCGGATTTGGCCCCTCAGTGCCCCGGGGATACTGAGAGGGTGTAAAGACATGGGGAATTTCGCTAGCGAAATTGGAGGGGCAGCCATGGGCCAAAAAGGGGGTAATCCGGGGATGATCCGAACCGTCTGCAAGCGACCCGGGTGTGGCAATCCGATCCCCCCGAGAGGTAGGCGGCGGGGCCGGGCTAAGGAGTGGTGTGATCCACAGTGCAAGGTCACGTTCGAACGGGCTGTCATCAGGACCGGGAAGGAAGCCCTGAACGGCGCGCCGCAACAGGCCGCAGCGACCAGGTTCCCGGTCACCGATCTCGGCCCCTGGGCCGAGTATCGCCTGGCAGGGTGGTGATGCTAGAGAAAGCGACATTGAAGCTCCAAGAGGATAACGGCCGGCCGGGGGCCCCGGTCACCGACGTCATCGCCGACGTCCGCAAGGACATCGACATCTTCGCCGGGTTCCTCAAGGCCCTGCCGAACCCCGACGTCATCTTCAAAGAGCAGCCGGCCCGCGGGATCCGGATCTATACCGACATCCTCCGGGACGCCCACACGCGCTCGGTGTTTCAGACCCGGCGGCTCGCCGTCGTCGGCAAGGAGTGGACGATCCAAACGGCCTCGGACGACGCGCGGGACCTCCAGGTCCGCGACTTCGTCGAGGAGACGATCAACGGGATCCGGAAGTTCGAGCGGGCCCGGTTCGACCTGCTCGACGGCCTCTTCAAGGGCTTCGCCGTCGGCGAGATCCTGTGGAGGGTCGACAACGGCCGGGTCCTCCCGACCGAGATCAAGCGGCGCGGCCAGCACCGCTTCGCCTTTGACTTCGACGGCCGGCCGCGTCTGAAGACCCTTGCGAACATCGTCGAGGGCGAAGCCCTCCCCGACCGCAAATTCCTCGTCTTCCAATACGAGGCGGACGACGAGAACCCCTACGGCATCGGCCTCGGCCAATCGATCTATTGGCCCTGGTGGTTCAAGAAGCACGGGATCAAATACTGGGTCATCTTCATGGAACGTTTCGGGATGCCGACGGTGGAGGGGAAATATCCACCCGGCACCCACAAGGATCAGCAGGACGCGCTCCTCACCGTGCTGCGATCGATCCAGCAGGATACGGCCTACAAGATCCCGAACAACATGGAGATCACCTTTCGCGAGGCCCAGCGCTCCAGCACCGTCGCCGTCTACGATCCCTTCCTCGACAAGATGAACGCCGAGATCTCCAAGGCCGTCGTCGGCCAGACCGCGACGACCGAGGGGACGCCCGGCAAGCTCGGCTCTGAAGAAGCCCGGAGCGAGGTGCGACACGACCTGGTCGAGGCCGACGCGGACCTGATGGACGAGATCATGACGAATCAGCTCATTCGATGGATCGTCGATTTCAACTTCGGCCCGGACGTCGCGGCCCCCTGGTTCCATACCAAGACCGAGGCCGACCAAGACCTGGTCGCGCTCGCCAGCCGCGACCAACTCCTCCACGGCATGGGGGCCCGCATCACCGAGCGATACATCCACGAGACCTACGGACTCCCGGTCCCCGAGGGCGACGAGCCGGTCCTCCCGCCGCCTTCCGGTCCCCCGTCCCCCGTCGCCGGTCTCCGATTTGCGGAAGCCGATCCGGCCCAGGATCTCCCCGGCGCGCGTGACCGGGACCGCCTGGAGCGCACATCGGTTGAACGCGGCATTGACGGATTTATGCCGATCCGTCGTGCCATCGAGGCGCACCTGGATAAAAAAAAAGACCTCGCCCAGGCGCTCGTCGGCCTGGGGGACGCCGTGACCGATGACGAGGTGGGATCGTTCGCCATGGTGATAGAGACCGCCATGATCACCGGTGAGCTGCTCGGGCGATCCGACATCGTCGACGAGGCGCGCCTGCCCGCCGACGCCTCGGCGCAGGCGGGCGGCGCCTCACGATCACCCGTCTTCCAGGAAGACTTCCCCCCGTTGACGCCGGAGGGTGCCCTGGCGTTCTTTCGAGACAAGGTCGCCATGACCGAGGCGCAATTCGCAGACCTCAAGGAAACCATGGGGACGCGCGCATTCACCGTCGCGCGCATCAGCAATCGGCAGGCGACCGAGTTCATCCGGGGCGAGCTCGAGCGGGCGATCCGCGAGGGCTCCACGTTCGAGCAGTTCCGCGGCCGGCTCAACGCTTCGTGGGGCCGCTTCGGCATCACCGAGGTCAGCCCGCATCACCTCCAGACCGCCTTTAACAACAATGTCGGCGACGCCTACATGAAGGGGCGCGGCAAACAACTCTTCGAGGATCCCGACATCGTCGACGACTTCCCCTTCTTTCAGTATCACTCGGCGCTCTTGCCGACCTCGCGGCCCACCCACGTTGCGATGCACGGCGTGATTCGCCATCGGAATGATCCGGTCTGGCAACGCTGGTGGCCGCTCAACGGCCACAACTGCCACTGCTCGGTGACCGCCATATCGCGCGCCGAGATTGCGCTGAACGGGATCCAGGAGACCCCGGTGCCAGGCGTCAATCCGGACCCTGGATGGGAATCCGGGCCATTGGGATAGTCCGCCTCAGGCGGAGAGGAGGCACGATGCGACACGAGTTTGAACCGAAGTGGATCCCGGTCTTCCGGGTCGGCGACTACGGCGTCAAGGGCCGATGGACCGAGGCGGACGTCGACGGGATCGTGCATGACTACAATCCTGCGCTGCACGAAGCGCCGGTCGTCATCGGCCATCCCCAGGCGGACAAACCGGCCTACGGCTGGGTCAAGGGCCTGCGGCGCGCCGGCTCGCTCCTCGAGGCCCAGATCCTGCCGACTGCGCACGAGTTCATCGAATGGATCCGGCAGGGCCTCTTCAAGAAGATCTCGGTCGCGATCTATGCCGCAATGCCCGAGACAGGCCGGCCCTATCTGCGCCACGTGGGATTCCTCGGCGCCGAGCCGCCCGCGGTCAAGGGCCTCCCGGCCGCCGCCTTTCACGACGCCTGGGGCCGATACCAAGAGATGGACATCGCCCAGGAGGTCCTGACTGAAGAGGCGGTCGATCGGATCTGGCGCGGCTGCGAGCTGTTCAAGGACCGGCTCTGGATGATCCTCTTCGCCCCGCTTGAGGAAGATCGCGAGACGAGAAAGGCCGACGCCCTGGCCCAGATCGATCAGCTCCGCGACCTGGTCGAGGCGCAGGAGTTTGCGGAGAGTCGCGTGTTGAGAGTTGAGAGGGCAGAGCACACACCGAAACCAGGAGGAGGGAAGATGACGCT
>JBHHZN010000132.1:0-6865 GCA_046758155.1 Acidobacteriota bacterium
CGAAGGCTTCGAGCTCGCAGCGGGCGGTGTCGATGCTCCTATGGACCCGGCCCGACAGCTCGACCTGCCCGCCCGGCTCCAGCGTGATCCGTGTCTGGCCCCGTTCCAGCGAGATGATGTGGCCGTTTTCCCTCTGGGATCTCCAGCCTCGCCCGGATTCCAGCACGGCGAGGAAACGCTCGACGCAAGGGCCCCCCTGCGATCCGGAGGAGCGATCGTCTTCGGGGTCCGCGTACGGAACGGCCAGGCCGGTCTCGCGGAAAACGGGGAGTCTCTCGTACTCGATCCCGATGCCTTGCTGGTCGGGCGTTTTTGTCCCGCGATGGAAGGTCTCGAGGATCTGATCGGGGGACGTGATGGGGCGCTCAGTGTGCGGGGAATCCCCGTCGCCGTAAAGGGTGCTCATCGTGACTCCCAGGGTTGCCGAATGCCCCGCAAGAGAAGAACGCAGGATTATCGAACCATGGCACCCGGGCTGTCAACCGAGGGTATCGGCGCGTCAGGCGACGGCGAGGTCTCCGGACAGGTCCTTCTCCGAGAAATCGATGCCGTCGAAGCTCATCAGGATGGGTTTCCCACCCACGACGGTTTGAAGGTGGACCGGCCTGGTCCAGATCTCCTGCAGATTGCGCATCGTTTCCCGTGCCCAGTCGAGCTTCAGGTCGATCCCCTCATGCCTGTGTTCGAGAAGCAGTTCCCCGCGGTTGGCGTGGTTTGCCTCGACCACGTAGATGAACGGTTGGCCATGGTTCGTCAATCCAAAAAGCAGCTGGGCCTTGATCTTCTTGAACTCACGCGCGGTGATCTGGTAGTTGGTCGTCTTGTTGTTATATCCATACGTGAACAGCTTGTGCCGTGCGCAGAAGTCCTCCGTCAGAAACGTGTCGATGAACGTGACGTCGTTGTGGAATCTTCTTACCTCGAAGACCTTCTGGCGCCCCATGCCCAGGTGGAGATCCCATTCGCGCTTTTGCCGGATGTCATCGCATTCCTCGTACTCCTTGCCAAAGCGTCCCTTGTTCCACCTGTCCTCTATGTCCCGTAGCAATTCGAGTCCGAGCTTGTAGGGGTTCAGGCGCCCGGGCTGGCTCGCCACCGTGCCCGCGTGATGGTCCGCGTAGTCGATGACCTCGGCGTCCGTCAGGGCCTTCTCGGTCATGATCTTCGAATGCCAGTAACTGGCCCAGCCTTCGTTCAGGATCTTTGTCTGCCCCTGGGGAGCGAAGTAGTAGGCCTCTTCCCGGATGATCGCGAGGACCTCACTCTGCCAGTCCTCCAGGGGAGCGTAGTCGATCAGGAATTTCAGAACGTCCCGCACGGGCTCCTCCGGAAAGCGCCGTGTCTTGCGCTTCTCCTCCTCGATCTTCGCCTTCTGGCTCTCGATGAATTCCGGTGGATTGACGAAGTTGTTCATGTACCCCTTGCTGCGGATCCGGTGAACGACTTCGGAGTCCGCGTCATCGCCGGTGTCGGTGCCCTCGCGAGAGATGAACATCGAGTGGGGATCAATAAGGGATTCGATCGAGAGGCATGTGTCGATGAAATTCTCCACGGTATCCACCCCGATCTCTTCCATGTAGCGCCTGATGCGCGTGGCGTTGTTGGCCATCTTATCGAGCATCTTTCGGTTCGTCTTCGAGAACCAGACATTGTTCTTGAAGAAGTCGCTATGGCCGTAGACATGCGCCATGACGATCTTCTGATCAACCAGGGCATTGCTCTCCAGCAGGTAGGCCGTGCAGGGGTCGTTATTGATGACCATCTCGTAGATCTTGTGCAGACCATAGGCGTACGATTTCTGAAGGTGCTCGTACTCCATGCCGAACCTCCAGTGCGGGTAGCGCGTGGGATAGCCGCCGTAGGCCGCCACCTCGTTCATCTGGTCATAGGAGAGCACCTCGAAGAAAACTTCGAAGAAATCCAGGCCGTATTCCCGCGCGTAGCCGCGGATTTCCCGCCGGAGTGTATCGAGTCGAGCGGATGGTCGCATCGTCAACGCCCCTTGCCGAGAAAATCCTTGATCGAGGCGTAGATCGCGTCCTTGTTCTCGATCTGGGACAACACGAGCCGATCGTCCTCACCGAAAGCCTCGCTCAGATCCGAGAGGAACTGCCCCGTGCCGTAAGGGCTTTCAACCTGGCCGTAACAGAACTGATTGGACCTCGGCAGGAGTCGATCGCGCAGGAGGTTGAAGCATTCTTCCGTATCTCCCTGAGACCAGTTGTCGCCGTCGGAAAAGTGGAACAGGTACGTATTCCACTCCTCGGGCGGAAACTCCCTGGTGATAAGGCTGTCGCAGAGCTTGTAGGCCGAGGAGATGACGGTTCCTCCACTCTCACGAGTGTGGTAGAAGGTCTCGCGATCGACCTGCCTGGCCTCGGCGTCATGCACGATGTACCGGACCTCGATGCCCTGGTATTGGCTGCGGAGCCACGTATCAACCCAGAACGATTCGATGCGCACGATCTCCTTCTGTTCCTCGCCCATCGAGCCGGAAACGTCCATCATGTAGATGATCGCGGCGTTGCATTCGGGTTCCTTCGTGACGCGCCATGAACGGTAGCGTTTGTCCTTGCGGATGGGGACGATGATCGGGTTCAGGGGCGTGTAGGTGCCGGAAGCGATCTGCCGCTTGAGAGCCTCCTTGTAGGTTCGCTTGAAGTGACGAAGGCTCTCCGGGCCCGCCATGGCGATGCCGGTGTACTGATCTTTCAGCGCGACGATGTTCTTCTTGCCCTTGTTCTCGATGGCGGGAAGTTCCAGCTCCTCGCCGAGGATCCGGGCCAATTCGTCGAGGGAGACGTCGACTTCCAGCATGTGTTCTCCGGGCGCGTTGCCCGCCTGGTCGCCGTGTCCGGCCGGGCCGATGCCGACGACCGTTCCGATGTCTCCTTCGCCCTGGCCCACGCCGCCGGCCTGGCGGGGGTCGTGAACGAAGCGGGGCAGCTCGATCTGTGGCAAGGGGATGCTGACGAGATCCTTGCCCCGGCGCCCGATGAGCTCCCCGTGACTCATGAACTTGCGGAGGTTTTCCTTGATCTTGCCGCGGACGATGTTCTTGAATCGATTGTAGTCCTGTTCGATTCGGGGCATACGGGCCTTTCTATGGTGCTGGACAGCCAGTCCAATGTGCCGGGGGAACAGAATCCCATCTCCGCGCCGGCGACCCGCCGGGGACATGGGACCGCCAGACGGCTTATCTAGCTCTTGACGTCACCGCGTGCGAAGATGCTCGCCACGTAATTGAGCACATCCGTCGCACAGATGTCGCAATAGTCGTAATCCTTGACCAGCCGGCTCTTGACGACGTCGATTTTTTCCTGCGTGTCCTTGTCCAGGACACTCGACACCAGGGAGGTGAGCTTGATCGAATCCTTCTGATCTTCGAACAGCTTCAACTCCAAGGCCTTGTGAAGCCGCTCGTTGGTCCGGTAATTGAACGTCTTTCCTTCAACAGCGAGCGCGCCGATGTAGTTCATGATCTCACGCCGGAAGTCATCCTTGCGGTTCTCGGGAATATCGATTTTCTCTTCGATGGACCGCATCAGGCGCTCGTCCGGATCCTCCATCTGACCGGTGTACTTGTTGCGGACCTTTTCCTTCTGAGTGTATGCCTTGGTGTTGTCGACGTAGTTTGCGCAAAGCCGCGAGATCGCTTCTTCATCGGAGGAGATGGCTCGCCGGACCTCGTTCTTGGCGATGTCCTCGTACTCCTGCTTCACGACGGCGAGCAGATCCTTGTAACGTCTGCGTTGTTCTTCGTTGTTGAGAAGGGAATGATGTCGCAGCCCGCTTTCCAGCTCGTTGAGGACCATGAAGGGATTGACGCACCCTTCGCCGACATCCGACACGAGCGCGTTGGAGATCTTGTCCTGGATGTAACGAGGCGAGATCCCCTCCATGCCCTCGCGAGCGGCTTCCTTGCGCAACTCCTTGACGTTGTCCTCCGTGAAGCCCGGCAACGACTTCCCGTTGTACAGTTTCAACTTTTGCAGCAGTGTCAGATCAGCCTTCTTCGGCTCCTCGAGCCGCGTGAGCACCGCCCACATGGCGGCCATCTCGAGGGTATGGGGGGCGATATGCTTCCCCTTGATCCTGTCTACATTGTAATCCTTGTCGTAGATCTTGACCTCTTCGGCCAGCCGGGTGATGTAGGGAACATCGATCTTGACGGTCCTGTCCCGGAGGGCTTCCATGAACTCGTTGTTCTGAAGCTTGCGGTACTCCGGCTCGTTGGTGTGACCGATGATGACCTCGTCGATATCGGTCTGAGCGAACTTCTTGGGCTTGATCTTGTGTTCCTGGGAGGCTCCCAGCAGATCATAGAGAAAGGCGACATCGAGCTTGAGGACCTCGATAAACTCGATGATGCCGCGGTTGGCGATGTTGAACTCGCCGTCGAAGTTGAACGCGCGGGGGTCGGAATCGGATCCGAACTCGGCGATCTTGCGGTAGTTGATGTCGCCGGTCAGCTCGGTCGAGTCCTGGTTCTTCTCGTCCTTCGGCTGGAACGTCCCGATGCCCACCCGATCCTTCTCGGAGAGGATCACACGATAGACCTTCACGTGCGAGACGATCTTGGTCCAGTCGCCTCTGTAGCGCACGTTGAGCTCACGGTAATACTGCCGGCAGGCGGGACACAGGTCGCCCCGGATCTCGATTCTCTTGCCGGGCGGCTTGTCTTCATTGAGCTGGTCGAGCACCTTGCTGCGCAGATCTTCCGGGACCAGGTGGAGCGGATCCTCGTGCATCGGACAGGGGATCAACTGATCGGATTTCCCCGCGCTGCGGCCCTGATACTCTGTGCCCAGTGACCAGGCGAATGAGTACAGCGCGCCCTCACGCGTCCTCGAGTACCCTTCCAGGCCCTTCTTGAACAGGCGCACGATCGTCGACTTGGCGCTACCGACCGGACCGTGCAGCAGCAGCACGCGGTTCTCGGTGCCGTAATGCTGGGCGGCCGACTTGAAGACGTTCACGAGCTTCATGAGGGAAATATCCAGGCCGTAAATGGCGTCACGGCCGTCCCCATCGACATCATCGAAGAAGTTGTAATGAACGATCCTCTTCTTGCTGTCGTGGTACTCGTACCACCCTTTCGAGAGGATCATGTCGTACAGTCGCTGGAAGGCCGATCGCGTGACCTCACTGTTCTGCCGGACGATGTCGATGTACTCTGCGAAAGAACCCTCCCAGTGTTGATCCCGGAATGCCCTCAGGTCCTGTAACTGGCCGACGAGCGAGATGATCTCCGATCCCGAAGACATGCGGAGCCTCCTTGCTGAGCTCAAGCCGAGCCGAAGCAATGTGAAGGAGCTAAATCACTGCAAACAAAAGCTTCGTGGCGCTTGGCGTAGCCTCGATTGAGAATATAGGCCAGCGGTGGGAGGTTGTCAAAATTACGATCTTATCGTCGTTCGCGGCTCTCTGGCGGATCGCGCGGCGCCTGGGCGCATGAAAGCGACCCGGTCGTAGAGCAACCAGGCCGTGACGATAGCCGCCGGGATGGCGAGGAGGAATCCGAAGGCGAGTGCTGTCGCGAGGATCCGCACGGAAACAGTCAAATCGAGGCCGGCTCCGGCGGCGAGGTCCGCGGCGAGGCGTCCGTCGATCAGCCGGACCACCGCCGGGCCGGCGCTCGCCAGGAAGCTCCGCACGGCATCTGCGCCTCCCAGGACCGAGAGCCATTCCCAGATGGCCCTGAGCGGTCCCGTGTATCCGCGCAGGGTGTCGGCTGCCGGCCCGCCCGTCAGGACCGCGAGGCCGGCCGTCAGCAGGGCCGCCAGCCCTGTCCACTTGGCGGCGAGGCTGGTCCTTCCCCGCGCCGTGGCGGTCGCCTTGAGCGAGCGCAGCCGCGCCATGACCAGGGAGGCGGTATCGGCGGGTGGGCGCCCGTCCCGGTACGCGTCGCAGGCCCGCATGACCGTGGAGAGACGGTCGGCCCGCGCGCGGCATGCCGCGCAGCCCTCCAGATGGCGTCGTGCCTGGAGGGTCTCGAACGGATCGGTTTCCTTCTCGAGGAAGAAGGAAAGAATGGGGCGGACGTCCTGGCATCGCATCATGACGGAATGGCCCTCCTCAGCATCTCCCGTGCCCGGAAGATCCTGTTCTTGACCGTCCCGAGCGGAAGGCCCGTGATCCGCGCGATCTCGTCGTAGCGCCTGTGGGAGCGGTGTCTGAGCAGGAGAATCCGGCGATACCCCTCCGGCAGATCCTGCAGAGCCCGTTCGAGGTGGCCGTGCGTCTCCTGCGCCTGCAGGAACTGGTCCGGGGTCGGTTCCTTGCTGGGGAACTCCCGCACCGACCCGGACTCTCCCCTCAGGGGTGCATCCAGCGAGAGGACCGTGCCCGGACGCCGCCTGCGCAACTGATCGATGGACGCGTTGGAGGCGATCCGGTACAGCCAGGTCGTGAAGCGGAACCGCGGATCGAACCGCTCCAAGTTGTTGAACACCTTGAGAAAGACTTCCTGGCACAGATCCAGCGCTTCTTCTCGATCCCGGACCATCCTCAGGATGAAGCTGTACAGCGCATCCTGGTGGCGCCGAACGAGGATCTCGAACTCCCGGCCGTGCCCGCGAAGGATGCGGGCCACGACCTGCTCGTCGGATAAACGGTTCGCATCGGGATGCGACAGCTTGCCGACGGCCGAACACTGGATTCCCGGCATGGTTCCTTGCCTCCGTGTGACGCTCCACCGGTTGACAGGGATTTGGACACCTCGTCTACCTTGAACGTTCGCACGGGGGGGTAGGTTGCCGGGTGACCGTTCATTTTTTCCGCCCGGGAGATTCTGCGGGCAGCGTGCCGGGGCGTCGCCTCCCGAGGGCCTTGCTGGCAGCGAGGGTACGGCCCCGTGGGCGGA
>JBHHZN010000133.1:0-6846 GCA_046758155.1 Acidobacteriota bacterium
GTGAACCGGCCCGACATTCGGGGTCGCGAGGAGATCATGCGGGTGCACACCCGGAAGATCCCCCTGGCCGACGACGTGAACCTCCCTGTGCTCGCCCGCGGCACGCCCGGGTTCTCGGGGGCCGACCTGGCGAACCTGGTCAACGAGGCGGCGCTGATGGCCGCGCGGCAGAGCAAGAAGGCCGTCACGATGCAGGACTTCGAGGGAGCCAAGGACAAGGTCCTGATGGGCCCGGAGCGCAAGAGCCTTGTCATATCCGAGGACGAGAAACGCACCACCGCCTTTCACGAGGCGGGCCATGCCCTCGTGGCGTACATCAGCCCGCACGCGGATCCGATCCACAAGGTCACCATCATCCCGCGCGGGATGTCGCTCGGCCTCACCCAGCAGCTTCCGCTTGACGATAGACACACGTACTCGAAGGAGTACCTGGAGGCGCGGGTGGCCGTTGCCATGGGGGGCCGGCTGGGCGAGGAGATCTTCCTCGGCAAGTACACCACGGGCGCCGGCAACGACCTGGACGTCGCCACCGAGATCGCCCGCAAGATGGTCTGCGAGTGGGGAATGAGCGAGATCCTCGGGCCTCTCACGCTGGGCAAGAAGGATGGGCAGATCTTCCTGGGCAAGGAACTGGCCCACCCGAAGGAATACTCCGAATCCACCGCCGTCCTCATCGACCGCGAGGTCAAGCGCATCGTCGCCGAGGGGTACGAGAGCGCGAAGAAGATCCTCCTGGAGAACAAGGACGCCCTGCAGCGTATCGCCGAGGCGTTGCTCGAGCGCGAGGTGCTGGAGGCCGACGAGGTGACCCGGCTGGTGCACGGCGAGGAGCTGAAGCCGTTCGTCTCCAAGAGGCCGGCCTCGGCCGAGGCGCCGGAAGCTTCCGGCCCGCCCGGCGGCCGGGCGAAGGAGAACCGGCGGACGGTCAAGGACGCCCCCCTCAACCCTGACCCCCTCAAGACCCCCGGACAGGCTTGATCCCCCGGGCGTATCTTCTCCGCTCGACCGATCGACGTCTTGCCCTGACCCAAGAGGCTGACGAGCTCGGTCTCCCCGCCGATTCCGCGAAGAGCTGCGAGGAGGGCCTGAAGCACACGCTACGCGTGGATGGGCTCACAATAGCGCAGATGGCGGACCTGGCCGAGCACGCGGCGCCGCACGGGGCCCGCATCGCGGCGGCCGAACCGTTTCACAGGGGCGGCGAGCCGTGTCGCGGGCTCGTGGTCCTGGCGGATGTCACCTCGCTGCGGCGGCTGGCCGGGGCGCTGGCCGACCGGGATGCCTCGGTCTCACGGGCCATCTCGGCCGTCCTGGGAGTCCTCGCTCGCCGCGTGCCGGTGCTGCGGTTCCGCTCGGTGGAGGTGCGCCTGCCCGGCGGAGCCGATGTGGCCCTGATGGGGATCCTCAATGTCACGCCCGACTCGTTCTCGGACGGCGGGCTGTTCACCGATCCGGGCGCGGCCGTCGAGCACGCATGCCGGATGGTCGAGGAGGGAGCCTGCATTATCGACGTCGGCGGTGAGTCGACCAGGCCGGGGGCCGAGCCTGTCGGGGTGCGGGAAGAGATGGAGCGCACGATCCCGGTGCTCGGACGGCTGCGTGCCGTGTTGCCGGATCGGGTGGTGCTGTCGATCGACACGATGAAGGCCGCCGTGGCGCGGGGGGCGGTGGAGGCCGGAGCCGAGATCATCAACGATGTCAGCGCCCTGACGGCGGATCCGGAGATGCCGCGGACCGTCGCGCGACTGGGAGTGCACGTGATCCTCAATCACATGAAAGGCAGGCCCCGGACGATGCAGGAATCACCCCGGTACGGGCACGTCATACCGGAAGTCATCGCCGACCTGACGGCGCGGGTCACGCAAGCGATCCGCGCGGGCGTCGATGCCGAGAAGATCATCCTCGACCCGGGCATCGGATTCGGCAAGCGCAGGTCGGACAACGCAGCGATCCTGCGTCATCTGCCCGCGTTCGTTTCGCTGGGAAGCCCGGTGGCGGTCGGTGTCTCGCGCAAGTCCTTCCTCGGACGGCTGGTTTCGGATGCCGGCGGTGCCTCGGCCGGCCGGTCTGAAAGCACCACGGCGGCGGAAGTGTTCGCCGTCCTGGGGGGAGCCCATATCCTCCGCACGCACGAGCCGGCGCGGGCCCGGCGCGCGGCACGGGTCGCCGGCGCGATCGCCACGACGATCGGCGGCGACGGGGAGACCGCGTTGTTGCATTGATAGCATGGGAATCGGAATAGTACCATTGACCTCTGGGTTGCTCGATGTTTCACGGTATTGACGAATACGTCCGCGCGTTTTTCGATTCGCTGAGCGCCGGCCCGATCGGCTGGATCGTCGACCTCGGCGATATCCTGATCCTCGCCTACCTGATCTACCAGCTCGTCCTGCTGATCAAGGGAACGCGCGCCGTCCAGATGATCACAGGCGTCATGTTCATCATCGCGGCCTACTTCCTGGCCGGGG
Organism: Acidobacteriota bacterium; assembly: GCA_046758155.1. Lineage (GTDB taxonomy): Bacteria > Acidobacteriota > Polarisedimenticolia > JACPZX01 > DASXTC01 > JBHHZN01. The sequence continues at coordinate 2,469 of JBHHZN010000133.1, forward strand.
TGCTCCACCTCATCGCGGTCCAGCGTTTCCTCGGATACCTTCTCTACTGGATCCCGTTCGCCGTGATCGTCATTTTCCAGAATACCATCCGCCGAGCGCTCTCGCGGTTCGGCCGGAATCCGTTCTTCCGGCTCATGAGCACGCCGCGCAGTGAAAGGCTGATCCAAGAGCTCGTTCTCGCGGCGACATCTCTCGCATCCCGCAAGATCGGGGGCCTTCTGGTCATCGAGAGGGAACAGGGATTGCGCACCTACATCGAGACCGGTATCACGATCGATGCGCTGGTATCGTACGACTTGATCCTGAGCATCTTCTCTCCCAAGTCCCCGCTGCACGATGGAGCGATCATCGTACAGGATGGACGACTGAGGGCCGCGTCGTGTTTCCTGCCGCTCACGGCGCACCCGACGCTGTCCAAGGAGTTCGGCACGAGGCACCGTGCGGCGATCGGCCTCTCGGAGGAGACCGATGCCGTGGCCATCGTCATCTCGGAGGAACGCGGCACCATCTCGGTCGCCTTCGAGGGACACATCATCGAGGATGTCGACGCCATTCAGTTACGGGACCTCCTGAAGGATTTCCTGGGAGTCCGTCTCGACGAGATCGACGCCGAGCCGGCCATCGCGGAAAGCGCGCGGGAGGGCTGACGGGTGGGTTGGCTGCGGGACAATCTTGCCCTGAAAATCGGCTCGCTTATCCTGGCGATTCTCCTCTGGATGTATCTGCGTAGCGAAGCCCAGACGGTCCAGGTGTTCCAGGTTCCGCTGGAGCTCGCGGATCTGCCGTCGGATTTGACGTTTGTCGGCGATCTTCCTGAGAGCGTGACGGTCCGGGTCCGCGCCAGCGAATCGACCGCCCAGAGCCTCTCGCCCGGCCGGTTCCAGGCGCGGGTCAAGCTGTCGGGGGCCCGGCCCGGAGAGCTGACGATTCCCTTGACACCCGACATCGTCGGCAGACCGTTCGGCGTCGAGATCCTGCGCGTCGATCCGCCATCCTTGAAGCTGCGCGTCGAGCGCCGGGTGACGCGGGAGGTCCCGATCGTGGCCCGCGTCGAGGGGAAGCCCTCCGCCGGCTACGAACGCCGCGGCCTGACGCTGTCTCCGGACACGGCGACGATCGACGGTCCGGAGAGTCTCGTCCGGAGGGCCGAGGAGGTGTTCACGGAGGTCGTCAACATCGACGGCGCGACCGCGCCCACCGAGAGGGTGGTGGGGATCATCCCCGATCGCGCCGGCGTGCGGGTCATCGGCGAGGCGGCCACGATCCTGCGCATCGATATCCAGGAGAAGCGGGTGACTCGGACCTTCAGGAACATCCCGCTGCAGCCCAACTTGCCCAAAGGGGCCGATCTGCGGATCGAGTTCAAGCCCAAGTCGGTCGATGTGGTGCTGCGGGGGACCAAGAAAGCGCTCGACGACGTGGATGCGACGCGGATCCGGGCGTTCCTGGACCTCGAGGGCATGGGGCCGCGCCGGGCAGCCTATACCGTGCAGCCTCGGATCGTTCTCGATCAGGACGACCAGGATGCGGGTATCTCCATCCGGGCCGTGAAGCAAACGACCATCAGGGTGAAGATCCGTAAATGAAGAAGCTCTTCGGAACGGATGGTATCCGTGGTGTGGCGGGTCTCTACCCGCTCGACGAACCGACCGTGACCCGCCTCGGTGAAGCGCTGGCCAGGACGCTTGCTCGGCGTGGGCATGCGGCCGGAGGGAAGCGCCCACGGATCCTGTTCGGCCGGGACACGCGGGAGTCGGGGTCATGGATCGAGCACAGCCTCGCGACCGGATCCTGCCGCGCCGGAGCTCAGTGTGTCAGCGCCGGGGTGATCCCGACGCCCGGCGTGGCCTACCTGGCCCGGACGGGTCCGTTCTCGGCGGGCGTGATGATCTCGGCCTCGCACAACCCTTACCGCGATAACGGGATCAAGATCTTCTCCTCGGAAGGCTACAAGCTTCCCGATGAGGAGGAGATGGACATCGAGCGCCTGGCGCTGGACGGGGCGGACGTGTCTGCCTCGCAGGAGCTCGTGGGTTGTTCCGTCGGGGATGCCGCCGACCTCGTCGGCCGCTACGAGACCTTCCTTCTGGGGGCGGTCGATCAGGGTGTCTCCTTCAGTGGGATGAAACTCGTCCTGGACTGCGCCAACGGAGCCTCGACCCGGATCGCCCCCGCGGTGTTTCGCGCCCTGGGAGCCGAAGTCGAGGTCCTCTTCGATGCGCCAGACGGGCACAACATCAACGAGGGCTGCGGATCCCTGCATCCGGAGACACTGGCGGCGACGGTGGTCGAGCGGGGAGCCGACCTGGGTATCGCCTTCGACGGGGATGCCGATCGGGCACTGTTCGTCTCCGCCGATGGGGCCATGGCGGATGGAGACGTCTTGATCTACCAGGCCGCCTGTCACCTCGATGAGCGGGGGCTGCTGGCGGGCAGAAGCGTCGTGGCGACCGTGATGAGCAATCTGTGGCTGGAACGGAGCCTGGCGGAGCACGGCATCGGCCTCACCCGCACGCAGGTCGGCGACAAGTACGTCCTGGAGGAGATGATCCGCACCGGCGCGGTGCTCGGCGGCGAGCAGTCCGGGCATATCATCTTCGCCGATCGCGCCACCACCGGAGACGGAGTCATGACGGCCCTGCGTCTCCTCCAGGTGCTGCATGATACCGGAGAGACCGTCTCCGATTGGCTCGGTCGGGTCCAGGCCCTTCCTCAACTCCTGCTGAACGTGCCGGTGGCGAGCCGGCCCGATCTCGAGACGCATCCTGTCATCGGAGCCGAGGCCGAGAACGTCCGACGGGAGCTGGGCGGCACCGGGCGGCTGGTTCTGCGCTATTCGGGGACCGAGCCGGTCGCGCGGGTCATGATCGAGGCTGTCGACCCGCGGCAAGTGGAGAGTTTGACTCGCCGCCTCGCGGACGTCATCGCCCGGGAGATCGGCAAGCGCTGAGGGGAACCCCCCTCCTCGAGATCGGCGATCCTCATCCCGCCCGAAGTGTGCCATCGTCGGGCATCGTGGCCTTCCGGTCCCATCGACCCCACGCCTGCCCGTCCCGGCGTGGCCGGCTCCTGCCGGGACCGCGCGGAGGCGCCACGGTCCTGGGACAGGGGGAAAGGGCGCGAAGGACGCGAGATCATCTTGACCGGGCACGAAATCCGGGTACCATTGGAACGGCATTGGATAAGAGAGCCGGCCGCTCATGTCCAAGGACGTCCATTCTCACCTTTTCACCCCCCGGGGCTCGGGGCGACCCCTGCGCCTGGCGAGGGCGCGGCTGCTCGGCGTGGGCCTCGTGGCGCTCGGGTTGCTGGTGGTCGCGGCCCCGCGGGCCGGGCCGATCGCCGCCGGCGGCACCGAGCGATCCCGCGCGCTTCCGGATGCGCCCCGCGCGTCCCGACCGGACGCCGGTCTGAGCGCCGCGCTGCGCAAGCTGGAACCGGGCGAGGACGGGTGGAACAGCGAGGCTTTCCAGGAGGTTGCCGAGGCCCGCCTGCGCCGGATGGGCGAGCTCGCCGGCAGGCGCCAGAGGGTCGATGCGGCGGCAGTGCGGGGGATCGTCGGCCCGGGTTTCGCCTGCGATCCTCTCCGGCCCGCCCTCCTGCGGACCGTTTACAGCAGCGAATCCATCGAGGCCCACGTGCTGGATGCGTCCGAGCGCCGGCGGCGGGCGCCACCGGCGCAGCATCGTGGCGCTGAAGGGTTGGCACGGGCGTTGATGGAACTGATCTCTCCGTTCGATGCGTCCTCCCGGATCGCGGTCGATGTCAAGATGTTCCGTGTCGATCTGCGGGGGACCACGGTCGACACGAGCGTCCTCGTCCACGCGTACGGACCGGCGAAGCAGGGCAGTCTCGAGCAGCACTCGACATGGCGCGTGCAGTGGGTCTGGGGCTCGCCCGATGTGGATCCCGTGCTGGTGCACATCGGGGTGGAGTCGTTCGAGGAGATCACAAGCCGGCAAGGCTCTCTCTTCCATGACGGCACCCAGACGATCTTGGGCGCGGATCAGGGTTTCCGGGAGCAGGTCGCCAGGAGCACGGATTACTGGCTCGAACGGCTCGAACGCTGGATCGAGCGTGATTTCGAAGGGTACTGCGGTCTCGCCCTGGGAGATGTGAACGGAGATGGGCTCGACGATCTGTATCTGCCACAGATGACGGGCCTGCCGAATCGTCTCTACGTGCGCAGGCCCGATGGGACGCTCAGGGATCGCTCGGCGGCATCCGGAGTGGACTGGCTCGATCGCACGCGCAGCGCCCTCATCCTGGATCTCGACAACGACGGCGACGAAGACCTCGTCGTCGGCGCCCGGTCCGCCGTCCTTTTCATGGACAACGATGGACAGGGGCGGTTCGCGGTGCGCAGTGCCGTTGCCAT
>JBHHZN010000134.1:0-6764 GCA_046758155.1 Acidobacteriota bacterium
TCGCCCACGAAGGCTTTCTTTCCGTCGGCGGAGAAGGAACAGTCGCCCACAGTTGCACCTGGATCAACCGGAAGTGTCACGACACCCAGGATCGCTCCCGTCTTGGGATCGAACACGGTGACCAACTTGGTGGCTTGATCGGCGACCATTCCAAGATCTGCCGCCATGGACATGGTCGTTTGACACAACGTCAGAATAATGATGATTCCGACCCCGATGACCTGCACGCGCGTCATGGTTTTCATTCCAGTCCCCCCCGGGTTGAGGACGGCCATGAGGCACGAGATCGCAGGATCGGATGACTGTCGTCGCGAGCAGCGGATCCGGGCATGACCGACGCAACCCGAATCCAAGCAAACTCAAGCATGAGCGCATCCCTCGCGCATCACTGCATTCTTAGGATGATAACTAACACTTCTACCATCCTTTTGCGATACAGTCAATACAAATTGACCCTCGCAGTTCCTGCTACAGAGTTTTCAGGAGCAAGACTCTGCCTGGATCCAGGTCTCTCGTGACCGTTCTGTGAGCCTCGACGGGCTCCTACGCCGGCCCGTGAGCGAGGCGATGGCGACGGGCGCGAGCAGAAGAGCAGAGTCCCAGCGAAGACCGAGACGACCAAAGAAGCGCGTCCCGAGCCCATGTGGGCGGGACCTCGCGCGCCGGCTGCTTGAGATCTCCAGGCCCGGCCGTCGTGACCCCGCGATGAGCCCTCAGCTGGCGGCCGGCGGGGTCTGAGCCGTCGATTCCTCAGGTGGCGCCGCGGCGGAAGGCGCGGCCGCCGCCTTGCGCTTCGCCTCCCGGGTGGCCTGGAAAACCACCTTGCGCAAGCGGTGTCTGGCCGCCTTCAGCCGCCTGCGATGGATCCGGGCCTTTTTGGGATCGCCCTCGGCCAGGATCTTGGCCGTCTCACGCTTCAGCTCGGAGATCTTGGTCTTGAGGGCGCGCCGGCCTATCCCCTTGCGCAGCTTCGTCCGGCGCGTCAGGCCGAGTTTGTTGCAAAGGATGTCGATCAGTTTCTCCTTCGACATCCCCGAAACCCCCTTCAGGTCATCGAACTTTTTCGCCTCCTCACGCAGCTTGACGACCGTCATCTTTTCGAGGTCACTGATCTGCATCGTCTCCTCCAGGGCGCTAGCTCGCCCGTCGATTGATCTGCGCTTTGAGCGCCGCGTCGATCCGCGCCCACGATTCCTCCAGGTGGGCACGGGTCGCTGTATCCAGTCCGGGTCGCTTCAGGGCCCCTGCGATCTTCCCCTCCAGCTCCACCAGACTGAAGCGGCCCATCGTGCAGGCATCCTCCGGCACGCCGGGGGCGGGATCGACCACGAGCTTGACCATCCGCTTGAGATGACCGCGCTGCGCGCCGCGCCGGAAACTGTCGATCCGCGTGTTTCCGGGGGTGTAGACCTCCGACCAGATCGCCGATTGCACGCCGCGGAACATCTCCATCATCGTGAACGGGCGGGTACCCTCCGGGTATTGCATCTCGAGATCGACGAGCGTATCCAGCTTCACCGGGTTGAACAGGCTGGTCAGGACGAACTCCTGCAATTGCAGCACGACATCGTGAATCGGGAATTCCATCCGGGACATCCGGAAGATGCTGAAGTCGAAATCCCACCAGCGGGTGGCGGCCAGCCGATTGAGCAGATCCGCGGGCAGGTCGAAGGAGTCGCTGGCGAACAGCTCCTTGCGCAGGAACTCGAGCGCCCTGCGCTGGCGCGCGGCCGAGACCGGCTTCATCGGCAACCGGCCTCCCTCGTCCCCGATGTGGTCGCGGAACGTGTAAACACCGCCGATGTTCTTCGTGATGTTGAGGACCGCAGGCACGAATTCGTTCAGCCCTCTGGTGAACGCACGGCGCATCACCTGGTACCCTTGGCCATCCTTCGCGAACTCGCTCGGGATCTCCTTCCACAGCTCGCGCGCCAGGGCGACGCGGTTCTCGTAGAATTCTTGCGGATCATCGCCGATATCCCACCGGTTGGTCCCCGGGTCGTTGATGTCCTCGTCGGTCCCGTAGGCGTTGCCGTGCGCCGCGACGCGGCCCGCGATCTTCTCCAGTTCCGGTAACTCGTCGCTCGGCTTCTTGACGCCCGGAAACGTCGTATAGGCGTACTCGATCGCCCAGTAATCGTACGGGCCCAGGGTGGTCTGCCAGTACTGCCCCTGTGTTTGTCCCTTCGGAGCGATGTTGACCGGAATGTAATCCATCACCGATCCGGTCAGTCCCTGCGAGCGCGTCTCCTCGGCATCCTGTAATTGCTTGACGGGATGCAGCCGGCTGGCGCGGAAATTGTGGCGTAATCCGAGGGTGTGGCCGACCTCGTGGGCGATCACGTGCGTGATGAAGTCATGGATGTACTGGTCCTCCTCGTCGGAGCCGGGCTCCATCCCGCGCGCCCGCAGCAAGGCGCTGCCGAAGGCAGCCTCCTGGGCCACGCCGGCGCCGAGGCTGCACGCCAGGCGCGGATCTTCGCCCGGGCGCGGCAGCGCGTTCACGCTCTCGGCAAGCGCGCGCATGGCCGCCAGCGGATCGACCTGCTCGCGATACTCCGACCGCGTCGTCCGGACGATCGCCTCCGCGACACCGATGTCGGCGTCGTAGATCTGACCTGTCCAGGGGTTGATCCGCGAGGGCCCGATGGCAAACGCCCCCGATGTCGTCACGAGCCAGCGAACCGATGCGTAGCGCGAATCGGCGGGATCCCAGTCGGCGTCGTCCGGCTGTTGCTTGACGACGATGGCATCCTTGAAGCCGATCTTCTCGAACGCCTTGTTCCATACGAGGATGCCGTCCGCCACCGCCTTGCGGTACTGCTTCGGGATGCTGTTCTCGAGCCAGTAGGTGATCGGCTTGATCGGCTTGGAGATCTCGGCGTACGGTTCCTCCTTGCGCAGGTCCCACCGGGTGACGAACCGGACGTAGTTCGACGGCCGTGTATCATCGCTGAAATCGCGGTACAAGGTGATGAAGTTGCCCACGCGATCATCGGCTATGCGGGGAATGTAATCAGGTGTCTCGGGAATCCTCGACAAGCTGTAGCGATACGTGACGAACAGACTGCGCGGGTCCACGAGATTCACGAAGTTGACCGGCTTCTTGCCCACGAAATGCATTCGCGCCCCGATCTCGATGTTGCCGGGGAAACCCTTCACGCTCGTGAAGTAACTGTTGCCTGGATCCGGCATGTACATCGCCCGCGCGGCCTGGGCCAGGATGGTCGACAGCCCCTCCACGTCGGTAACGAAAAACGGCCGGATGTCCACCAGCACGGCCTTCGTCTTCGGATCCGGCTCACTCACGATCGGAGATGAGCCCAGAAGCGAGTCGGAAAACGAGCGCCGCACCGCGCGCGCCATCTGCCGGTCCTCGCGCGCGGTGAAGCGCGCGTTTCTCAGGATCAACTGAACATTCTTTCCCACCTTGTGGAACCGGACGGGATTCTCCCCCAGGTCCATGGTGGCGAGGAGGAACCACTGGCCGATCCCGGTGTCGCGCGCGATGGAGAGCATGAAATCCTCGTCCAACTGCTCGGGCGTGACGGCGATCAGATACTCGTTGCTCTCCGGATCGCGAAACAGGGTGAACAGACCCTCGATTCTTTCCAGCTTCTTGGTGGCCTCCTCGAAGGTCGGGGGCGGGCCATTCCGGCCTTTCCCGCGGGCTTGCGCCCAGGCAGTCCCGGGCGCCAGTCCCAGGCTGAGCACGGCCGATAGCAGAACGAACAGCGTGGTCAGAGTGCGTCGCATGAAGTATCTCCCTTTCCTAGCCGGCCAGCCGGAGAATGGTCGCCGAGAGCGCCGCGTCGATACGCGCGCGCGTTTCATCGAGATGCGCCCGGGTGGCGAGGTCCACGGTTTTTCCTTGCAGCATCCGATCGATCCGCTCGCGCAGATCCGACAGGTTGGCCCTGGCCATCATCGTGGCATCGTCGGGCGTTCCCCGCGGGGGCGCCAGCAGCAGGCGGATCACCCGATTCAGGTGGGCGCGCTGCAGTCCACGACGGAAGCTGTTGATCCGCGGCGTCGCTCCCCGGTAAACCTCGGCCCAGATCGCGTGCTGGAGTCCATCGAACATCTCGGCCAGGGTGAACGGCTCGTCGTCCGGGGCGAACTGCATCTGCAGGTCCACCAGCCGGTCCAGCTTCACGGGGTTGAGCAGGGCGTCCAGGACATTATCCTGGATCGCGAGGGCGACATTATGCAGCGGATACTCCATCCGCGCCATCCGGAAGATGCTGAAGTCGAGATCCCACCAGCGGGATGCGCCCAGCCTGTTGAGCAGATCCGCCGGCGCGTCGAAGGCGTCCGGCGCGAAGATCTCCTCGGTCAAGAAACGCATGGCCGCGCGCTGCCTGTCCGCCGGCACCGGCACCATCGGCAGTCGGCCCCCCGGGTCGTTGACATGATCGCGGTAGGTGTACATCCCTCCGATCATCTTCGGGACATTGAAGGCGGCGAACGCGTACTGCGCCAGGCTTCGACCGAAGGACCGGCGCATCGCCTGGTAGCCTTCCCCCTTCTTCCCGAGTTTGGCCGGGATCTCCTTCCAGAGCTTCCGGACCAGGCCGATGCGGTCGGAGTAAAACTCGAGAGGATCGGACCCGAGGTCCCAGACGCTCGTGCGGGGATCGGATGTGTCCTCATCGGAGCCGTACTGGTAGCCTGAATCGGCGACCTTCGCGGCGATTTCCCGCAGATGAGGAAGATCCCCCTCGGGAGTCCCGCCGTCGGGGAACTCGCTGTAAGCGTAAGCGATCGCCCAGTAATCGTACGGGCCGAGGCTCTCCTGCCAGTACGGCCCCTGCTGGTTCCCGCCCGCGGCGAGGTTGACCGGCACGTAATCCATCACCGAGCCGGTCAGTCCCCTCTCCCGCATGGCGGCTTCATCCTGCAGGTCATCCACAGGGTTCAGTACGCTGCTGCGGAAGTTATGGCGCAGTCCGAGCGTGTGCCCGCACTCGTGCGCCTGCACGTACCGGATAAAGCCGGCGATATACTCGCGGGCCTTATCGGAATCGGGATCGAACCCGTCCTGAGCCAGGACATCCAGCCCGAACTCCATCTGCATGGCGGCGCCTCGCGCCAGGCTGCACGAGAATCGCGCCCCGGTCCGTGTGGACGCCCCGGAAAGCCGGCTGAACAGGCTCCGGATGAAACCGACCGGATCCGACAGCTCCTCGTACTCGCGCGCACGCCCCGAAACGAGGCTCTCGGCCCAGCCGATGTCCGCGTCGTAGATCTCGCCCGTCCAGGGGTTGATGCGGGACGGCCCGATGGCGAATGCTCCGGATGTCGTGACGAACCACCGGACGGTCGAGTAGCGCGCGTCGCCGGGCTCCCACGTGGCGTCATCGGGCTGCTGCTTGACGACGATCGCATCCTTGAACCCGATGCGCGCGAAGGCGGCGTTCCACATGAGCGTCCCATCGGCAATGGCCTTGCGATACTTCACCGGAATGCTGTTCTCGAGCCAGTAGGTGATCGGCTGGACAGGCCTGGAAAGCTCCGCCTCCGGATCCCGCTTGCGCAGATTCCACCGCGTGATGTACCGGACATAGGGAGACTCGCGCTTGTCGTCGCTGAAGTCCTTGTACAGCGTCAGGAAATGTCCCACGCGATCGTCGGCGATCCGCGGGATGAAGCCGTCGCCTCGGGGAATCTCCGACACACTGTCGTGATACGTGACGAACATGCTGCGCGGATCGGCCAGGTTCACGAACGGGGCGGGCTTCTTGCCCCGGAAATGGATCGTGGCGTCGATCTCGACGTTGCGCGGGTACCCCTTCACCTCGCCGAGAGAGCTGTTGACGGGATCCACGCTGTACGGCGTCTTGAAGGCCAGGCCCAGGACCAGCCCGGCCGCCTCGACATCGGTGACGAAGAACGGTTTCATGTCCACGAGCACAGCTTTCGTTTCCGGATCGGGTTCTGACTTGATCTTCGTCGAGGCGATCAGGGAATCGGAAAACGATCGATCGACGGCGCGCTGCATCTGCGGGTCGTCATGGGCCGTGAACCGGGGATTCTTCATGATGAGCTGGACGCTCTCGCCGACGCGATGGAAGCGGACCGGATTCTCCCCGAGGACCTGCGCGGCGAGCAAGAACGACTGCCCGATGCCGGTCTCACGGGTCACGGAAAGCATATAGTCATGATCGAACTGCCCCGGTTCGATCGCCAGCAAGAACTCATCGCCCTTCCTGTAAACCGTGAGAAGCCCTTCGATCTTGTCGTGGCCCTTGATGACATCGGCGAACGACTTTCCCTTCTTACCTTTCCTTTCTTCTTTCTTCCCCTTCTCCCCCTCTTCCTTCTTCTTTTTCTTGTGCCGGCGGCGCGAGGGCACTTCGACCCCCTCATCGTCCTTGACGGCCGTGGGCGAGCCTTGCTCACCGTTCGCGCGTGACGCCGCCCAAGTGGCGGGCGGCGGCGCGAGCATCCCCCCGACCAGCATCACCATCCCAAGCCGGAAACTCCACTTGCACCTCATACAGAACCTCCCGAGAGACGCAAAAACCCGCAATTATTGGCCGGAGACTGGGGAGTCCCGAGGACGATCCCCTGGCAATAGCACACCTTCGAACCCGCTTGCCGGAAGTCAGAGCTTATCATCTCACATTCGGCCGGTTCCAGGCCACGGGGGCGCATCTTTTCTTGCGCTCGACGGGGCGTGGGGGGGGCCATCGCCCACGAGAGAGTGTAAAGTGTAGATTCGACCCTGGGCGAGGAGCATGCCGGCCGTGCGAATCGAGATC
>JBHHZN010000135.1:0-6750 GCA_046758155.1 Acidobacteriota bacterium
CGGTGGTCGCCGTATCGCCCGGCGGCACCGGCTGTGGTTCCACGTCGATGCGTCTTACGGGGGGCCGCTGTGTCTTTCCGCCAGGTACCGTGGTCTTCTGGCCGGCCTGGGGGAGGCCGACTCGGTGGCTCTGGATCCGCACAAGTGGCTTTACGCCCCTCTGGACGTCGGCTGCGTCCTGCTGCGCGATCCCGCCGCCGCGCGCGACGCCTTCCCGGTCGCCGGCGAATACGCCGCCGTGCTGGCTCCGGGCGACCGGGAATCGCACATCTTCTTCGGTTCGAGTCCCGAATTGTCGCGACGCTTCCGGGCGCTGAAGGTCTGGATCATCTTGAAATACCACGGCACCCGGCGACTCGCCGGGCGCATCGAGCAGGATGTGGCCCTGACGCGCCGATTGGGCGATCTGATCGAACGCTGTCCGGAGACCGAGCTGCTGGCGCCCATCGCCACGAGCGTGGCCTGTTTTCGCTATCTCCCACGAGGCGGGCGGCGGCCGGGGACAGCTCTCGATCGGCTCAACCGTGATCTGCTGGTGGATCTGCAGGCGGAAGGCCGTGTCTACCTGTCGAACGCGCGGATCAAGGGCCGCTTCGCGCTGCGCGCCTGCTTGATCAACTTCCGCACGCGCGACCTCGACCTGCGTGCGCTGCTGAAGGAGGTCGTGCGCGTCGGGCGTCGTCTGTGCGCATCGCCGGCGCGCGCCGAGGGCCGGCGCACCCCGCGCCGCCGGCGCGGGACGGCACCGAGAAATCCCCCCGGGAACACCGTCTCATGACACTACAGGACGACCTCGAAACCCTCGAACTCGGGAGGCCCCAGGACGACGCCCTCCAAGCCTCCCGCCTGCGCATGGGCGTCGCGAAAGGCGCTGGAGCGTGTCCAGGCCTCGAACGCCTCGCGGGATTCCCAGACCGTATGAGAAGCATACAAGGTGGCCTGCTCTCCGGCCGGCCCCCGCAACAGGTGAAACTCCTGAAATCCCGGAACTCCAGCCAGGTGTGACTCCCTCTGTCTCCATGACTTCTCGAAGTCCTCTCCCCGACCCGGGGCTATCTTGAACCGATTCAACGCAATGAACATCGCGGTCTCCCTCCCGGTTATCGTTCACGGCCCATCCACATCGATACCGGCGGTGGCTTGCCGGACCCGCCTCACGCGATCTCCGGATTCGCTCGGGCGCGATCGCTCCGATCCCCGCCCACCCTCCGCTCCGACGATCGTCACATCGTCGAACACCGCGCCATCCTCATCCAGCGCGGTCAGGTGCATCTCGCGGGAAGTCACATCGATCCGCCAGATATGCCTTCTCGCCGCGGCATGGGCCAGGTACCAGCGGTCGGCTTCGACCGTCCGCGGCCCTCTGCCCCACGCCCCATCCCCGACGTACACGATCCCTTCGACCGGATCGATCCGTCCCCCTCTGATGGGGTAGGTTCTTTTCTGGGCGTGGTCGTGATGTTCCAGCGACAGCCTCACGCCGAACTGCTCGAACAACGGTTGCCAGAACGTGCGTCCGGCCACCGAGAGCGGTCCCTCGAACACGCGATGGCTGGGGTACAAGGGCACGTGATACAGGGCCACCTTGAATGGGACCTGCTCGTGGTCCTCGAGGGCGGATCGCAACCAGCCGGCCTGCTCCTCATGCGAATAAACATGACCGCTATCCAGACAGAACAGAGCCACGTTGCTTCCCAGCCGGCGCACGAAGTAATCCCTGGAGTCCTCGTTCTGGTGAAACAGCGCGAAATAAAACGGCGCCCTGTCCTGCGCGCGCAGGGAAGGATCCGCCGACTTGACCTCATGGTTTCCGATGGCGGCGATGGCGGGGATCAATCGGCCATCGCTTCCCCTGATCATTTTCCGCCACGTGGAGAACCAGAAGCGCCAGCGCCACCAGCGGTCGGCCGATCCCTGCGCGTAGGCCAGATCCCCTCCCAGCAGGATCACATCCGGATCCTGGTTCGCGACGACCCGCGCCATGGCGCTCGCGCTCAGGGGTCTCCAGCCGATGTCGCCGCCATCCACGATGCGCAGGGGCCGATCATCATCCGGCAGAGTGCGAAAGCTGAACTCCTCGGTGGGGCCGTCTCGATCATCCCACGCGGTGAAGAAATACCGCGTGGCGGGGTGAAGGCCCTCCAGAGAAAAGAAGAAGAACCTGCGGTCGACTCCCGCGACCTCCTGGAACCGGCCGAGCCGGGAGTGTTCGTACCGATCCAGCGCTCCATGTCGCGGGGTGGTGTCGTAATAGAGAATCGCCTGACGCGCCGTGGCCCTCGCGTGAGGGTGAACGACCATGCTCGTCGACGTGTCCTCGGAATCGAACGTCAGATAGACGTACCGCTCGTCGCCCAGCAGCCAGCGATACAGCCCCCCGCCGGCGAGGCCCGCCAGCAGGATCGCGATGAACAGGTATCTCGTCCTTCGGCCTGGCATGCTGTAACCGGCGGTCTCGCGGGCCCTCTTCGTGGTGATCACCGTTTCCGGTAACGGGCGACTCGAGCGCGCCGTGGCGTGGCCCGGGATTCTCCGGCCGTCATGCGCCCCGAGCCCTTCCTCTCGTCACGAGCCCGCTCACCCCCGTGAGGGCGGCGGCAGGCATGCATGGCCGGGACTTCCGCGGGTTCAATACGTCACTCCGTGCTCGAGGTAGAACTTCATCAGGGTCAACGCCTGCGCCCAGCCGGCCTGGCGGTTCATCAGGTCCTGCGTTCCCACCGGACCATCCTCGTAGCCGTGCTCGATCAGCTTGATGACGCTGCCTTCTTCGTGCGCCGCGATATCGATCTCCACCGTCGTATCGTATCGGCCCGAGTCCGCCTTCCACCGGAAAACAAATCGCTCCGGGCGTTTTGCCTGAAGGACCGGCCCACCGTTCTCACCGGTGTACCGCTCGAGTCCCCAGTTTCGCCAGCGGAACAGGATGCTGCCGCCCGCTTCCGCTTTCACGGATGCCCCTCGAGTGAACCATGCGTCCAGCCCCTCGGCAGTCGCCATGGCGTCGTAGACGCGCTCGGGTGAAACCCGCACCAGCGTGCTGAATCTGGCTTGCCTCGTCTCGTCCATCTCGATCTCCCTTTCTCGATCCGGTGCCGCCGCGCGCCGGCCGATCGCCGCCGCGGCGGATGTCAACCGAGGCCTTCCGGGTGAAGTTCGGACTGTACCACGAAGCGAGATCCCCTCGTTTCGGCCGATCAGGGGCGGCCGTTGCCCGTGCCGCGGATCCTGGGAAGCCACCGGCCCACGCGCGCGCAGTAAGCCTCGTAGGAGCCGCCGAACACCTTCCGCAGGTGGGGTTCCTCGTACAGGACCACGAACAGATGAAAACAGCCACCCACGACGAGGGCGTAAAGCAGCAGACGCGGCGCCTTGAACAGAGCCGCCCACGCGAGGATGGTGGTGAGCGCGGCGATATACATCGGATTGCGCGTGTAGCGATAAGGCCCGCGGATCACGAGCTTCTTGGGAGCGTCGATCGGAGCGGGCGTGCCCCGGCCGAAGACGGCGAAATCCCGGACACACCAGGCGTAGATCGCCGCACCGGCCAGGAAGAGGGCCGCGGACACCCCCAGCCAGGCGCCGGAGGGGGCGGTTCTCTTACCCGCGAGGATGAGCGGCAGGTAGACCGCCACGGTACACGGCCCGATGGCCGTGAACAAGAGGTTCTTCAGCAGGAGCTTCAAGGCGTCATCCCCTTCTCGGATCGCCCAGCGCGGGGACCTCGCGTCGGCTGACATCGCGCGGAGCCCCCCACGGCGGATCCGGTGCCGCCCGTTGGCGGCTACTTCTCACCGTCCCAGTAGTCGACGCCATCCTGGACCCGCGTGAAGTGCCGGATCGCATCGCCCGAGGCCGCCCGCCCCGGCGCGGCGCCCGCCAGGACGCCGAGCTTCCCCGAGTCGGGGTACTCCACCACTTCCGGTATCTCCATCGTGCTGACGGCGAGGTACTTCAGCGGGGCGTTCGAATCGTTGATGATCTGATGCGCCCCTTTCCTTCCCGGCGGGAGACTGATGAAATCCCCCGTGCGGATCTTGTGCGAACCATCCCCGATACGGACCGATCCCTCCCCTGCCAGGATGAAGAACATCTCCTCGTTGCCGAAATGAGCATGGTGTGGAAAGGCGCTCTTGCCCGGCGGGACGACGGTCACGTTGAAGCCGAGCTTCTTCGACCCTAACTGGTTGCTCGCCCACCCGATCTCGGCTCTCAGTTCATTTCCGCGGGACCACTTCTGAAACGACAGCTTCTCGATATTAAGGATAGGCGCGCTCATCCGATTGCCCTCACTTTCTGTTCCCTCCATCGATGGCCTCCGGACCGCCCGCCTTCGGTGGGCGGCCGTGTTGCAACCCCTTGCGGGTCCTGATTCGCTCCCTGGACGAACGCGACGAGGTGCCGGTCCGTCTGGTTCACGCACTTGCCAGACAGCTCGGCATCTTCAGCCTGCAGCTCGCATCGTCTGCACCTCGGTATCCAGGCGGGGACCGAGACGGCCCTCTCCGCCTCGAGATCGTGATGAGTCTGAAGGTTCAGCCAGAACTGCTCGGTCATGCCGAAATACCGTGAGTGACGTGAAGCCGTATCTGCGGTCATCGACCGCTTACCATGGACGATCTCGTTGATGCGTCGAGGGGCAACGGTGATGTCCTTGGCCAGACGGTATTGACTGATTCCCATCGGCCGGAGAAACTCCTCGAGGAGGATGTCTTTGCCAGGCAGTTCCTCCGGCGTGGCACCGTTCTTGAAGTCGTCCAGCGCGCTACCGAGCGGCTTTTGAAGCGTGCCACGCCACGACCTGCCACCTGCCTGTCCGCCTCACGTATACCTTGGTGTAACGCCAGTCGTCGGCGACCTCCCGGCCGTCGATGATGCGTGCTCTTTCGACCCGCCCAGTCACCACCGCGGCATCGCCATAGACTCGTATCCGGACATCGGAGATCTCGTAGTGCTGAAACTTCATCCGGCCGGATCGCCAGATCCCGATCACATCCGCCTTGCCCATCACCGGCATCTCGGGAACGGTGACAACGAGCTCCTCGGCCCAGAGACGGTCCAGGGCCTGAGCATCGCCGCGGACGTGCGCATGGTTCCATGCCGTCTCGAGACGCGCCAGCTCGATCCGGTCGGCCGTTTCCTGAGCCTTGCTTCCTGGCTGCGCCGGCACGGCCGCCGCCAGCAGGAGCGCTGCAAGACATCTCATCCAGTGCATGGTCGGCTTCTCCCCCTCGCCGCCGGGTCAGAACACCCACGGTCATCGGCACTCCTCACTGATCGGCCCCGAGTGTCGCTCGGAACACCCTCGGGCCCGTCCTGTGATTCGCCTCCATCCGTCATCTCCTGAACCCGCGCGAGAGGCCCCCCAGCACGACCAGAGCCGCCGCGAAGGCCGAACCGCTGGCAACGGAGCTGATCCGTCCCAGCATCAGCAGTATCGCCAGCAGCAGGCAAATAGAAAGGAAGAGCAATCCTGCGACTCTACCCGTCATCTCTTCTGTGGGTCTCCTTCTTCCGTCAGGCGACATCGGCTCGAGGGTCATCCGGGATCATTTCGCCACGGGGAACAAGGCCTCTCGGATGGCCGCATAGTGTCGCACGAGGTAGGTCGCGGGGCTCGCGTCCTCCGGGACCTTCAGGTCAAAATGTCCCAGTCGCTCGACTCTTTCCTCATCGAGATGGTTGACGTTGTTCACGACGACAACATTGGCCTTTTCCGTATCGACTTGCGTCCCGAAGATCCGGAGCATCCTCGACTTCCGGTGATACTCTGACCTGAGGACCAACGAGTCGCTGCGGAATTCGATGAAGCCGGGATCCTTGTCCATCCCCGCGTCGAAGGACCATTTTCCTTCATGCCAGCCCGGATCGCCCCGAAAATAGATCATGAACGTGATCGTCTTGGAACCCGGCGACGGGAGCTCGTCGACTATCCCCCACATGGCGGTCACGGCGTCGGAGAGTGGAAAGCCCCCTCACCTGTCACGCGGCGAGGTGGCCCCGCCCCCCGGGCCGTGAACTGTCGCCAAGAGAACAATGGCGATCGCTGGCAGTGCAACCCGCATGGCCGTTCCCCCCGCACTCGGCGGTCTGATTCACCGACTCCGGCACCACACTCTTGCCGACGGCACTCATGAGCCCCCTCGGGGCAGGCCCACTCTCTGCGGTGCTGGAGATAGCAGTCGATCCTCGCGTGGCCGGGCCGATACAATTCTAAACCAGCTTTCCCCGAGGTCACCGCGGGAATCGACCTCCAGAGCTGCCTCATGCACGTGCGCGCCGCGGCTGTCCGGGAAGGGCCTTATGCCGCATTGCACCACCCGCTCAGCCCTCTCTTCGCGGGAACAGGTCGGAACGTCCGATACTTTCGAGCTTTCGGGCCTCGGTGACACCCACCTCACCGCGTGCGAGTTTGGGGATCACGGCGTGCTGAGGATACCGTTAATACGGTGCCGATGACGCAACCCTCTCACGCGAGGCGGCAGCAAGGCACGCGGATGGTTCCCAGGCCTCGATCGGTGGGACAGGTCCACGATGTTGGTCGCGTGGCAGGGATCCGTGAGGTCAGCAGGCGGCACGCGGCCTGAACGCAAAGGGAAGCCAGCGCGCCGGGATAGGCAGCTCTGGATAGCCCCACGGTTTTCTGATACGAAGATTCTTAGACCTCGGTGCTTCCCAGGCGTCCGGCTGCTGATCTAGCCCGAAGTTCCTCTTCCGAAGTTGCGTAAGTACCTGTTGGATCTGACCGAA
>JBHHZN010000136.1:0-6735 GCA_046758155.1 Acidobacteriota bacterium
GAGTTCGGAACCGTCAAGGGCCTGCACCGGATGGCCAGCGTCTCGGTGTCCGGCATGTCCCGCACGGCCCTGTGGTTCAAGCAGGGCACAGACATGGATGTCGCCTACCGGGAGGTGCGGGACCGCATCGAGCGGGCCCGCACGCAGTTTCCATCCGACATCGACCACACCTTCATCCGGAAGGAGGACGTTTCCGGGATTCCAGTCTACGCCATAGGCATCGCCATCGATCCCGAGATACAGAACCCGTTCGATCTCATCAAGTACGACGTCATCCGGCCGCTGGAACGCATCGACGGAGTGGCATCGGTGGGCACCTTCGGCCTGGAGGAGAAGGAGATTCTCATCGAGGTGGATCGCAGGAGGGCCAACGCGGCCGGTCTGAACATCTATCAGCTTGGGCAGTTGCTCGGCGACGACAACTTCACCATGGCAAGCGGCACCGTCTACGACGGACCCAGAAAACTCCTGCTGCGCTCGGTGGCCAGCTATGATTCTGTTGAGGCGCTGCGAAACCGTCTTGTTGCGCCTTCCGTGAGGCTACGGGACGTGGCCAGGGTCAAGTACGAGGAACCGGACGTCAAGTACCGGGCGCGTGTCAACAGCAAGCCGGCCGTGGCGCTGCATGTGCTCAAGGAATCCGAGGCCAACACAAGGGAGGTCTGCCTCGCGGTTCATGCCGCCATCGAGAAGATCCGGCAAAACCCCAGATTGACCGGAATGGAGATCACCGGCTTCTTCAATCAGGGCGATGTTATCGACGATGCGCTGGGCACCCTCAAGAACAGCGGCCTCATAGGCGGATTCCTCGCGTGCATCGTACTTTTCATGTTCATGCGCAGGTTGCGCCTGACCCTTATCGTCGCCTTCTCCATACCCCTCAGCCTGGTCATCGCACTGACGGTGATGTACTTCTCGGGCGAGACATTGAATCTCTTGACCCTCATCGGTCTCATGCTTTGCGTGGGGCTGCTTGTGGACAACTCCGTAGTTGTGGCGGAGAACATCCACCGCCTTCACCGGCAGGGCATGGGGCGCCGACTCGCTTGCATCGACGGCTCCAGCGAGGTTGCCCTGGCCATCACCATGTCCACCTTGACCACCATCGTGGTCTTCATGCCGGTCGCTCTCGTGGAGGGGCCGGCTCAATTCTTCCTCATGCGTCTCGCCATTCCCGTCGCCGTCGCCGTGGCTGCCTCCCTGATGGTGGCGTTGGTCTTTATTCCCCTGTGCGTTTATCTGACTTTGCCCACGGGTCTCTCAGTAGCAGCGCCCGGGTTGTGGCGGCGCGCCCACAGGCGTCTCAACGGAGTCCTGCGCTGGGTGTACGAAATGAGCTTCGGCAGGCTCAACGCCTTCTACAACTCGGTGACGGCCTGGTTTCTGGGCCGCCGATTCGAGCTTGTCCTGATGCTTCTAGCGGTCTTCATAGGGACATTTGCCGCCACCAGAAGCGTCAAGAACGTCGGCCAGCAGGAGGATGAACGGGCGCAGTTCGAAATCAACGTCTCCGTTCCGGACAACTATACCTTCGAGGAGACCGAGGCCTGGTTCCATGCTGCGGAAAAGGTGCTGGCAAAGCACAAGGACGCGATGGGACTGAGCGGCTGGTTCGTCTTCCACCGAAAGAAGTTCGGGCAGATGCAGGCATGGTTCGATCCGGAACGCAAATCTACAATCACGGCGAAGGAAGGCACAAAACTCGTTCTGGACGAATTGCCCAAACGCCCGGGCATCGAGCTGTTCACAGGGGAGGATGAGCAGCAGGAAGGCGCCCGCAACGCCGGCCTGTATGCAATCTTCCTCCGCGGCGAGGATGTGGATCTCGTGGAGTCGGTTGCGAAGCAGCTCGAGGAGACCCTCGTCAAGGTGGATGGCGTTCTGGGCGTGAAGAAGACCAGCGACGAGACACCCAACGAACTGGGATTGATTGTCGACAGGGACCGCGCCCAGAGGGTGGGAGTCAATCCGCAGGTCGTGGCCGGCGTGGTCGGCTACGCCCTGCGCGGACAGGCCCTTCCCAGGTTCCACAAGGAAGGCCATGAGATCCCCGTGCGGGTGCGTTTCAGGAAGGAGGACCGCGAAAGCCTGACCGAACTGTCCAGTTTCCTGGTGCCAATCGGCAACGGCCGGGTCCTGCCGCTGTCGGCCCTGACCAGCACATCCTACCTTGACTCGGCCCGCGCCATCGTGAGGCGCAACAAGCAGATCGGCCGCACCATCACACTGGAACTTGTGGAAGGGAAGGCGGAAGAGACACGGGCTCGTCTGGCGCGCCTACAAGCCTCCATGGATCTTCCCGAAGGTGTCTCGTTCGGATCCAACATGCAGCAGCAGCAGCTGGATGACGACTTTGCGGGCCTCACCTTCGCCATGGTTCTCTCCATCGTATTCATCTACCTGCTCATGGGCTTTCTTTTCGAGAGCTTCATCCTCCCGTTCTCCATCCTGTTGACCATTCCGCTCTCCATCATCGGCGTTCGTTGGATCCATCTTCTGACCGGACGGGACATCGACTTTCTCGGCGTTGTGGCCATGGTTCTTCTCGTGGGCGTCGTGGTCAATAACGGCATCGTTCTGGTGGACTACATCAACCGCCTCCGCAACCAGGGCATGAACCGCCGTCAGGCCGTGCTCAGGGCCACGAACCTTCGTTTCCGCCCCATCATGATGACCGCCATCACCACCATCGGCGGGATGATCCCGCTGGCCTTGGCCGGGGCCAACAGCATCGGCCTGAGCTACACCAGCTTCAGCCTCACCCTGATCGGAGGGATGTCAACGGCGACGATTCTGACGCTGCTGGTCGTTCCGGTGTTCTACACCCTGTTCGACGACATGAAAATGACCGTCATGGGCACACTCAAGGACGCATCCCCCAGCCTGCTGCCGCTGGGAGCAGAAACAGCCCAGCGGGGGACGAGCCTACGGCGAGGATACGGACATTCGGACCCTACCGCAATACCGCGGGTTGAAGCTGGAATGCGGCGTCCTCCCCGATGATTTCGGGAGCGCCCACGGCCGGGATCTTCTCCGTCGCCTTCAGCGACCTGAAGCATGGCGTGGTTGTGGGAGGCGACTACACTAAACCACATGAAGCCGCCCTCAATGCGGCCTTCACCGCAGACGGCGGCGCCACTTGGACCAAGGAACCCGGGCCGGACTGGAGCGTTTCATACATTCGGCGGATGCTTGTATGCGTGACCCGCAGGGCGGCTGTGACTTCGTTGAGAAGACCGTTCAGGCGGCTCCAATCCTTTGAGCACGCTATGAGGCTGGATAGGTTGCCAGACTACACTAGCCGCTCGTTGACGTCTGCCGGAACCGTCAGAGACCAGAGAGGAACGCCGGCGTCTCTCATTGAAGGGCACGGGAGTGAGTCACCCGGGCTCGATGGAGCTCCCGGGCCCGGTGTCAGCGCAGTTTCTCCAACATAGCCTTGAACCGCGCATCGCCCCGCAGCGAGTCGTAGTCCGGATCGTGCTCGATCCAATCGCGCTTGCCGAACCCCCGGGCGAAGGTCTTCTCTAGGAGCTCGATCGCTTCCTCCTTCAGCCCGAGCCGAGCGCGCAGGCAGGCGCCATTGACCAGGATCGATTGGTCATCAGGGTAGAGTTCCAGTCCCCGCCTTGACCAGGACAGCGCCCGCTGCGTCTGTCCCGCTGCTTCCAGTGCGTTGGCACCCAGGGACAGCGCCCGCCCGTTGACCGGTTCAAGCTCAAGCTGACGTTCCGCGCGATGGATTCCTTCCTCGTTGGCCCGGCGCGCTTCCTCGTCCCGGCCTAGCTTCCACAGCGACTGCGCCAGCAGAATCATGCTCTGGAAGTCTTCCTGACGGTTCTCCCCGGCGCGGCGGAACATCTCCGCGGAGCGCTCGATCTCGCCCCAGGCGAAGCAGCTCCGGCCGAAGTAGTAGTGGGCGTCGAAGGAGTTCGGGTTGAGGCGGATTGCCTCTTCGAACGAGCGCGCCGCCTCCGGGTAGCGCTTCCGCAGGGAGAGCACAAAACCGCGTGAGGCGTGCGCCTCGCCCAGTTCCGGCGCCAGATCGAGCGCCTTACGGCTCGTGCGGTCCGCCGCCTCCAGGTCCGCTTCGCCGCCGCCCCACCACTCGTAGAACCATGAATGGACGTCGGCGAGACCGGTGAGGGCGAGCGCATACCCCGGATCCATATCAATGGCGCGCTCGAACATGCGGCGCCCCAGCTCCATGTCGGCACGATTGAAGCGGTGGACCAGATGGCGCCCGCGAAGGAAATACTCGTACGCCTCGACCGCCGCACCTGGCCGGTGCAGGGCCTGCTTTTCCTGCGGGCTGAGCACGCCGCGCAACGCCGTGGCGACGCTCTCGGCGATCTCGTCCTGTATGGCAAAGACGTCTTTGAGCTGTCGGTCATAGCGCTGGACCAGCGCTGGTATTCGTCGGCGACGTCCACGAGCTGAACGTTGATGCGCAACCGCTCGCCGGCCTTGCGTACGCTGCCCTCGAGAACCGTGTCCACGCCGAGCCGCGCACCGACGGCCCGGATGTCTGCGGCCGGTCCGCGGAACTGGAACGCCGAGCTGCGCGCCGCCACGCGGAGGCCCTCGATGTGCGTCAATGCTGTGAGCAGCTCCTCGGCAATCCCCTCGCACAGATAATCCTGGTCGCGTGTCGGGCTCATGTCGGCGAACGGCAGTACGGCGATGGACGGTGCGGCCAGGCGATCGCGCAGGCGCTGTTCCGGCGCCGCGGGCTGCGCCATGTCGCCGAGCAGGGTCTCCAGAGCAAAGACCAGGTCGGAGGCGGCCTGGAAACGCTCGCCGGGATCCTTCTCCCGGCAGTGGCGAACCAGCCGCCCCAGGGCGGCCGGGGGGGCGCCTCGCCCGGCGTGGGGAGGCGGGTCCTCGTGGAGGATGGCCGCCGCGGTGGCCACGCCAGTCCTCCTGCGGAAGGGGTTCTTTCCCTCGGTCATTTCATGGAGCACGGTGCCGATGGCGAAGATGTCGGCCCGTCCGTCCACGGGATCGCCGCGCACTTGCTCGGGAGCCATGTAGGCCGGCGTACCGGCGGCCTGGCCCGGCGCCTCCGAGGCATCCACGGTCGTAGCGTCGGGCGCGGCGGGCCCGGCGCGGCGCAGCTTGGCCAGTCCGAAGTCGAGGATCTTCAGCGTGCCCTCGCGCGTGATGAAGAGGTTCTCGGGCTTCAGGTCGCGGTGCACGATGCGCAGCGCGTGCGCCGCGGCGACGCCGCGGGCGATCTGCAGGGCCAGCGTCGCCGCCTCGTCGGGGGGAAGCGGTCCCGCTTCCAGGCGCTGGCGCAGCGTCTGGCCCTTCAACCGCTCGCAGACCAGGAACGGCAGGCCCTGGTGGCTTCCAACGTCGAACACCGTCATGATGTTGGGGTGCGAGAGGGCCGCCGTGGCACGCGCCTCCCGCTCTGGGCCTTCATACTAGCCCGCGACTACGAAGGGGCCCTGGAGATCGCCGATGATGTGGCGAATCGTTACCCGTCCATCGCGGGAGGCCAGTCCAACAGGGCCACCATCCTGGTGCTCCTGGGCCGCATGGATGAGGCGGTGGCCGCCCCGGAACGGGCTGTTGAGTTGGAAGAGAGCATCATCAATCTGGCCCTGCTCTCGTGGACGCAGGCCTCGGCGGGGCGGGAGCAGGCGGCCCGGAAGACCCTGGCCCGCCAGAAGGAGATCTCCAGCCACGGTTACTCCTGCCCGTACGAGACGGCCATCGCCTGGGCTGCCCTGCACGAACATGACCGCGCCCGGGATCTCTTTGAACGAGGGATCGAGGAGCGGGCCATCTGCTGGGCCGGTGGGGATGTCGATCCCCGAGTCGACCCCCTTCGTGAGCTCGCCTGGTTCCAGGATCTCCTGGCCCGCCGCACCACAATGGGCCCCGACGACGCCGACTACGTCCCGTTGCCCGACTCGCTGAGCCGGACCACCGATCCCTGAACCGAACGACCCGATCCTACCTTGACGCGATGCGATCAGCCCACACGAGACCCTGATGGCCTCAACGGGAATCTCAGCTGTTTGATCACGTCGTCGAGAGAATGCTCCGTGTCACCCGATGCTTCGAGGCGGGCGCAGGTCCGGATCGAAACCTCATGAACAACCATGGAATCGGCGACCATACCGAGAGACCGCCGATCTCGTCTCGCGTGAGTCTCAAACGGGTTGGGCGGTTTCTGCTTCAGGTCGTAACGCCAGATGTCTGGTCCCGGATCGGCGATTCCGATTGACAGGTAGCGGCTGCTCGGAAAAAGGCGGGGAACGGTGACGCGTTATCTTTCGGGCAATGCCGGCGTGATACTCCCATCGCGGTCGACCACAGACAGGCTGACGGTCGTCTTGGGACTCCCTGTGCCGGTCGCAAGGCCAACCTGACGCTCGTGCCGGCGCGCGCAAGGTCGCCGCCATCGCCAACGCGAAGGTGCGCCGAGAGGAGCGGTGATCTCATGCGGACCGATGCGCGTACCGATCTTCAGGGCCATATCCTCCCCGAACTACCAGTGAAATCGCCCTCCGGAGAACAAGGGTGCTGCCAGGAGTTATCCAGACCAAGGAGCAATTCTGCGGCCGGCCTCGGGACAGATTCCCGCGCCCTTCATATATTATTGATAATAATAGGGTTATGGTTATGGAGGCGGCGGGAGTCGAAGCCGCCCCCAGAAGAACTCCATCCTCGACGGGCCGACCCGCGATGCCCTGATAGACTCCTCAGCGAACACTCAGAAGA
>JBHHZN010000137.1:0-6726 GCA_046758155.1 Acidobacteriota bacterium
TCCACCGCGAGCACGGCCTCGCACGCCGCCACGTCCCGGCGCCGCGTGGCGCGCCGTTCATCCATGCAGCGTAGCATGCACGGGCCCCCCCGAAAAACCGGCGGCGGCTCACCGGTCACCTGACGTGGACGCGGGCCCACGACGCGCGGCCGGAAGAATCGTGCCGGAGTGAAGCCGGCGAACCCGCTCCCCATCCGAGGGGATCCAGGCGACGGTGTGTTACAATGGCGATTCTCGAACGCGGACGGTTCCGCGAATTCACCGCCGCTTCTCTTCAGACGACATCATGGCCGATATCTCGCTCGAGAAAAACCTTCCCCACAATCTCGATGCCGAGCGCTCGATTCTCGGTTCCATCATCCTCGAGAACAGCGCCCTGAACCTCGCCCAGGAGATCCTCAAGCACGATGATTTCTACCGCGAGGGCCACCGAAAAATCTACCGCGTCATGGAGACCTTGACCGAAGGATCCAGCGTCATCGACCTGGTCACGCTGAAAAACGAGCTTCAGAGAGTCGGGGAGCTGGAAGCCGTCGGCGGTCCAGCGTATATCTCCTCGCTCGTCGACGGCGTGCCCAAGTCCGCCAACATCGAATACTACGCCCGGATCGTTCGCGAGAAATCGATCCTCCGCAGCCTCATCGAGGCGGGAAACCACGTGATCAATCTTTGTTACCAGGGCGAGGGCACGGCCCAGGACGTGCTCGACGAGGCCCAGAAGCACATCTTCGCCATCGCCGAGGGGAACATCCGGAGCGGCTTCGTTCCCGTGAAGGACGTCGCAGCACCCACGCTTGAATACATCGACCATCTGCACGAACACAAGGAACTCATCACGGGCGTTCCCACGGGGTTTGAACGGCTCGATGAGCTGACCTCGGGGCTTCAGGACAGCGATCTCATCGTGATAGCCGCCCGCCCGGCGATGGGCAAGACCGCCCTGGCGCTCAACATCGCCCAGCACGTCGCCACCCGGGCCGGACGCACGGTAGGCTTGTTCAGTCTCGAAATGTCCAAGGAACAGCTCTTCCTGCGCATGCTGTGCGCGCAAGCGCACGTCGACGCCCACCGCCTGCGCATCGGCAAGCTCGGGAAGCAGGAGTGGGAGAAACTGACACGGGCGTTCGGCGAGCTGACGGAGGCGAAGATTTTCATCGACGACACACCGGGGCTTTCGATCTTCGAGATGCGCGCCAAGGCCCGCCGTCTGAAGGCCGAGAGGGGCCTTGACCTCCTCATCGTCGATTATCTGCAGTTGATGAGGGGCCGGGCCCGCTACGAGAACCGCACGCAGGAGATCTCGGATATCTCCCGTTCCTTGAAGGGCCTCGCCAAGGAGATGCGTCTTCCGGTCATCGCGCTGTCGCAGCTCTCTCGCGCTCCCGACCAGCGAGGCGGAGACCATCGGCCCCAGCTTTCCGATCTGCGGGAATCAGGGGCCATCGAGCAGGACGCCGATGTGGTCATCTTCATCTTCCGGGAGGAGGTCTACAAACGAACCGAGGAAAACGAGAGGATCGCCCAGATCATCATCGGCAAGCAGCGCAACGGGCCGATCGGGACGATCGATCTGGCGTTCATCAAGGAATACACCAAGTTCGAAAACCTGGCCTGGCGAAACGCTTGACCTCCTATCGGGACCACGACACCCCTACCCTCTCCGCCAGGCGGTCGCTCGCCGCATCCGAGCGCGGGCGGACCTGGGCGGAGGTGGACCTCAATGCGCTGGCCCGGAACCTCCATGTCCTCAAGGAGCACATCGGCCCCGATCAGCTGATCCTGGCGGTCGTCAAAGCGGACGCATATGGCCACGGCGCGGTAAACGTGGCCCGATGCCTGCAGGCCGAAGGCGTGGAGATGCTCGGCGTCGCGACTCCGGAGGAGGGGTTGGGACTGCGCCGAGCCGGTCTCGACGTGCCTATACTCGTCCTCGGCCCCGTGCCGGCTCACTTGATGTCTCTCATGGCGGAAACCGCGCTGACGCCTACCGCCTTCGGACCGTCCTCCCTGGACGCCATCCTGGAGGCAGGAAACCGTCCGGGCCGGCCGCTCTCCTTTCACCTGAAGGTCGACACCGGGATGGGGCGCCTCGGGTTCCTGCCCGACCAGATGCCAGCCGCGCTCGAGCGTATCGCCTCGACCCCGGGCAAGGCCGTTCTGGAAGGACTGTTCACACACCTCTCCTGCTCGGACGATCCGGCGGATCCGTTCACCCGGGCGCAGTTGAGCGCCTTCTCAGCGGTGTTGCGCCGGGTGCGAGCCGCCGGCTTCAGCCCTCGGTACATCCACGCCGCCAACAGCGGCGGCATCCTGGATCATCCGGACGCGCACTGCAACATGGTGAGACCCGGGCTTCTCCTCCACGGGATCCATCCTGCCCCGTCCTCCAGCCGCCTCGACCTGTCACCCACCCTGGCTTTCAAGACCCGCCTCGCGCTGATCAAACGGTTGCCCGCGGGGTCCCCCCTGGGGTACGGTCGATCATTCATCACCGTGCGGCCCAGTCTCATCGGCACCGTACTGGCCGGGTACGCCGACGGCCTGAACCGTCTTCTCGGGCGCCGCGGCCACGCGCTGGTGAGGGGAGCTCAGGCTCCCTACGTGGGACGGATCTCGATGGACTTCGCGATGATCGATCTCACCGACATCCCGCGGGCCGACGAGGGCGACGAGGTCGTTCTTCTCGGGCGGCAGGGAAATGAGGAGGTCCACGCGACCCAGTTCGCCGCCTGGGCCGAGACCATTCCCTACGAAGCGTTGTGCAGCATCGGCTCGCGAGTTCCCCGCATCTACCGGTGGGCCGGCGCGGAACGGGGAACCCTTTGACCCTCGCCTCCCCGGAGGCTAAGGTCGGCGGGGATTACGGGCGGTTTCCGCGGAGAAAACGATGACCTTGGTCCTGACACGATGCATTCTCCTCCTGCTGTGCGGGCTGGCGGGTGTCGCCCTGCGACCGGTTCCGGTGGGGTCCCTCGGGGACCCGGCCGGCCTGCTCGTCAACCTGCTGGCCGGCCTCAGTGTGGGCGGCCTGGGCTTGCTTGCGGAATGGAGACTGAGCCGCCTGCCGCTGCGGGTACTCGTCGGCGGCCTGGTCGGCCTGCTTGTGGGGGCCGCCGGCGCCTACGCGACCCTCGCTGTCGTGCGGGCCGGTGGCGGCGCGGGCTGGCAGGCGATCGCCAAACCGTCCGGCCCCGTCGTCCTCCTGGCGGCCGTCATCGGGATGCTGGTCGGGGCACGTAAAGGATCGGACGTGAAACCACTGGATCTCTCGCGGGGCACCCGGCCCGAGGCGCGAGAAGGCGCCTGCAAGATCCTGGACACCAGCGTGATCATCGATGGACGCATCGCCGACATCTGCGAGACCCACTTCATCGACGGAACACTCGTGGTGCCACAGTTCGTCCTGCGGGAGCTGCAGTTCGTGGCGGATTCTTCCGATGCGCTCAGGCGCAACCGCGGCCGCAAAGGACTGGATGTCCTGGAGAGGATCAAAAAGAACAGCCATCCCAGCGTGATCTTCACCGATCTGGATTTCCCCGAGATCCGCGATGTGGACGAAAAACTGATCGAGCTCGCCCGGCACATGAAGGCAAAGATCATCACGAACGATTTCAACCTGAACAAGGTCGCGCGTCTGAGGAGCGTGAACGTGCTCAATATCAACGAACTCGCCAACGCCCTCAAGCCCGTCGTCCTTCCCGGTGAGACCATGAACGTCTTCATCCTGAAAGAAGGACGGGAGCCCAACCAGGGCGTGGCGTATCTTGATGACGGGACAATGGTCGTCATCGACAACGCGAACCATCGCGTCGGCCAGACCGTCCAGATCACCGTCACATCGGTCCTTCAGACGACCGCCGGAAAGATGTTTTTCGGCCGCGTCAGGGGCAGCACCGAGAAACAAGCGCCGCGCCGCGCCGGCCGCGGCCGCGCCATCGATGAAAGCGACGCCTAAACCAACGCCGACACCTCGCCGTCATGGTCGACAGACGCAACGCCTCGGCGACACCGCCCGATCGGTGCCATTCTTCGCGACGATCTCGCCATCCGCGCGGCTCTCGCTGATCGTGGCCGCCTGCCAATTCGCCTGCACGGCGCCCGCGCCTCCCGCTTCCCCCGGTGGTTCCGTCACCGCGCGAGTCGAATACGTCGGTACCAGCGCCTGCAAGACCTGTCACTCCGGGATCGCCCGGAGCTTCGCGCTGACGGGGATGGGCCGGGCGATGGCCCCGATGCGGTACCCGGAAGGGACCGAGCTCGCTCGGTTTCCGGATACCGTCACGATCGCGGATCAATCTCTTGTCTACTCCATGTACGTCGAGAACGGTCGCTTCTACCAGAAGCAGTACCAGACGGGCCCCGGCGGGCGGGAACGCAACGTGGATGTCCGCGAGATCATCTACGTGCTCGGGTCCGGCAACCACAGCCGCTCGTTCGTCACGGTCCACGACGGCCGCCTCTACCAGATGCCCATGTGTTGGTATCCGGAGGCGGAGGCCTGGGATCTCTGCCCCGGCTACGAGATACACAACGCCCACTTTCGCCGTGAGATCAACGAGACCTGCCTTTTCTGTCACAATGGACATGTCGTGCGCACGGCACGTTACGACAATAGCTACCTCGAACCGTTTCCCCACGGGATCGGCTGCGAGCGTTGCCACGGCCCGGGGTCCTTGCATGTGAAGCGATGGACCTCGCCGGAGGGAACGGACCTCTCCTCCAGCGCATCGATGGAGTCGGATGAGACGATTCTCAATCCGGCCCGCCTTCCGCCTCGACTCGGAATCCAGGTCTGCATGCAGTGTCACCTGGGCGACTCCAGCCAGACCGAGCGGGTCATGCTGGATCGGGCTCGACTGTCGGCTTTCCGCCCGGGCCGTCCATTGCAGGAGTTCTTCGCGATCTACCGGTTCAGGGAGAATCTCCCGGGCTACTTCGGCCTGACCTCGCAGGCCGATCGGCTCATTCTCAGCCGATGCTACACCGCGAGCGGAGGGGCCTTGCAGTGCACGACCTGCCACGATCCGCACCGGGAGGTCTACACCGTCTCCCGGGAGGAACCCGATCATTTCGACAAGGCCTGCCTCACCTGTCACGATCCCGATGATTGCCCCGATCCGGCGGCCGCGCGCGACGGTCGATGCGTATCCTGTCACATGCGACGTGCCGAACCGCATGACCAACGGCACACGACTTTCCTGGACCACTG
Source organism: Acidobacteriota bacterium (assembly GCA_046758155.1). Lineage (GTDB taxonomy): Bacteria > Acidobacteriota > Polarisedimenticolia > JACPZX01 > DASXTC01 > JBHHZN01. The sequence continues at coordinate 5,210 of JBHHZN010000137.1, forward strand.
GATCCGCCGGCGACCCGAGGTGGGCATCGACGCCGCGAGAACGGACTACACGCTCATCCCCCTTTTCCCGGACCATGCTGCCTACGGGGATCCTCAGCAGCGCTCTTTGACGCTGGGGCGCGCGTACCTGAACAAGAAGCTGGGTTCGGCGGACTCCTCCGAGATGCCATGGGAACTGGGACTGTCCGCGCTGCGCGAAGCGGTACGCCTCGACCCGACCGATGCCACGGGTCAATTCTCCGTCGGCAAGATGGAGTGGGCGGGCCATCGCCCGGCCCGGGCCGAGCCTCACTTTCGCGCGGCCCTGGCGTCCGATCCCACGCGGGTTGAAGCGACGCAGGAGCTCGGCGTTTCACTCTTCCATCAAGATCGCCTGGATGAAGCCGCGCGAGTGCTCGCCCGGGCGGTGCAACTGGGGCCGCGAGGCAACGACGAGGGCAGTCTCCTCAACGAGCTGGCCCGTGTGCAGATGCAACGCGGCCATATGGATGAAGCGCGATCCCTCTTGCAGGAAGCCCTGAAAGCCGATCCTCTCAGCTACCCGATCAATGCCAATCGTGGCCTCGTCGAGGCGCTCGACGGGCACCATGATGTGGCTGTCGACTGGTACCGCAGGGCGCTCAGCCTCTCGCCGGGCGAGCCGACCGTGACCCGGTATCTGGAGCGTTCCCTGGCTCGGCTCGGGCGCTGATGGTCCGCCCCCGCCTCGCCTGCCCCACGGATCCCCCGATCCTCGGGCCTTTCCGAGGATCCCACGGATTTGACTGCGCAGGCAACGGAACCGATATTTCGACCCCATGGGACCCATCCTCACACCGCTCCTGGGGTTGCTCATCTTGCTGGACGCGCCACAAGACGTTCCGCAGGTCTCCGATGTCTCTGCAGGCCCGGCGGTCGAACGCGCCTTTGACGCGGACGGCGATGGCGTTGCCGACGGCAACGACCGTTGTCCCGGCACGCCCGCTGGCTTCCCCGTGCTGTCGAACGGCTGCGCCAGGGATGTGGATGAGGACGGCGTCGCCGACGGCATCGACGATTGCCCTGCTACCCTCTTCGACGCCCTCGGGATCGATGGGCACGGCTGCTCGACCAGGCAACGCAAGAAAGGGAGAAGCGCCCGGCTCCTGACCAAGCTCGCCTGATCGCCCCCCCCCGGCCCGGACTTCACAGCCTCTGGTACTTCGGGCCGCCTTCGGCCGGCGCGCGCCAGTCGATATTCTGGATGTGATCCTCCCCCTTGATCACATCGATCGGGTCGAGGATGACGCACGTCTTGCAGTGCACGCAGTTGGAGAAATTGATCTGGATGTGCCGGGCCTGCCCCTCCCCGACCAGTTCGTACACCTTCGTCGGACAGAAATGCGTGCAGGGCGCCTCCCCGTACCGAGGGATACACGTTTCGACGCACAGGCTGGGCTCCAGGATCCTGATGTGAGACGGTTGATCCTCACGATGGATCGTGCCCGATTTGAACACATCCGTCAGCTTGTCGACGATGGTCGCCGGATCGTATCCAG
>JBHHZN010000138.1:0-6723 GCA_046758155.1 Acidobacteriota bacterium
AGAAGATCGGGTGGGGTGTGCGCGTCGTGGGAGGCTTTACCATCCTGGCGGGAATCGTCATCCTGGCCGGTGTCGTCGGAGCCGGCTCGGTGCGCCGGGCCCGCGAGGTCGCCCTTCTGAAGACCCTCGGCATGACACGCCATGGGGTGATCGCCGTTTTCTCGGTCGAGTACGCCCTGATCGGCCTGGTCGCCGGCACGATCGGCGCCTGCGGGAGCGGTCTCGTCTCCTGGATCGTCCTGACCCAGGCGATGGACACCCCCTGGTCATTCCACCCGGCCCCGTACCTGGCGGCGGTGGCCGGTTGCGTCGGGCTGGCCGTCGTGGCGGGGATCGCGACCAGCGCCGGCCCGCTGTCGCGCCGCCCGATCGAGGTCCTCAGGACCCTTTGACTCCCCCCCGGCGGGGCCTTCCCACCGAGCGCCGGCCCGCGAAGCTCTTGCAATGCCCCCCACCCACCCGTGTGCTGCGGCCTCGCCCACTTTCTGAAGCTCATCCGGGAGGGAAACATGCGCGTCACGATTCTCGTGGTTCTGGCCGCCGGCTGCATGATCCTGGCCTGCGCAGGACCGAGCGGGCCGGACGATCCGGACTCCTCCACCGTGGCCGGTGCGTCGGCGGCGGGGGGCGCCGGTGAAAAGCTCAACAAGCTGGTGGAGGATTACTTCGAAGAATGGCTGAAGCTGAACCCGATCCTGGCCACGTTCAACGGCGACAACCGGTTCAACGACCGATTCGCCAACACGATCGGTCCCGCCTATCGCGAGGAGGCGCTCGCGATGCAGAAGCGCTACCTGGCGGCCGTCCGCCGGATCGACCCCTCACGACTGGCAGGACAGGACCTGTTGACATACGAGACGTTCGAGCGGGGCCGCCGGGAGGCGATCGAGGCGGACCGCTATCCGTCGTTCCTTCTTCCGGTGAACCAGTTCTTCAGCGTGCCGAACCTGTTCGCCCAGATGGGCTCGGGCCGGGGGATCCAGCCGTTCAAGACGGTCAAGGATTACGAGGACTTCCTCGCACGCGTCGACGGGTTCGTCACCTGGATGGACCAGGCGATCACCAACATGCGGGAAGGAGCCGAACGCGGCATCGTCCAGCCCCGCATCCTCATGGAAAGGACCCTTCCGCAGCTCGCCGCTCAAGTGCGGGACGACCCCCGCGAAAGCCTCTTCTTCGGGCCCATACGACGCTTCCCCGCGGGTTTCTCCAAGGCGGATCGCGCGCGGCTGACCGGGGCCTACACGGGCGCGATCACCGCGAAGATCGTGCCCGCCTACCGGAGACTCCACGACTTCATCCGCGACGAGTACCTGCCGCATACCCGGGAAACCGTGGGGATGAACGCTCTTCCGGACGGCGACGCCTGGTACGTCTTTCTCGTCAAGAGGACGACCACGACCGAGCTGACTCCGGAACAGATCCACCAGATCGGCCTGCGCGAGGTGGACCGCATCCACGCGGAGATGGAAAAGATCCGCCAGGCGGTCGGATTCCGGGGCGACCTGCACGCCTTCTTCGACCACCTCAACTCCGCGCCCGAGTTCTACTTCGCCAGGAAAGAGGACCTGCTGAAAGGATACCGTGACCTGAGAGAGGACATCGAACACAAGTCCCTCGCCCTGTTCAAGGCACTTCCACGGGCGGACTTCGAGATCCGTGCGGTGGAACCCTTCCGGGAACGATCCTCCTCCGGGGCCTCCTACCGGAGCGCCACTCCCGATGGTTCCCGTCCCGGGGTTTTCTTCGTCAACACCTACGACCTGAAGGCGCGGCCCAAGTGGGCCATGGAATCGCTGTTCCTGCACGAAGCCGTTCCGGGGCATCACTTCCAGATCTCGACGCAACGCGAGCTGGAGAATCTGCCTCGGTTCCGGCGCTTCGGAGGTTACACGGCGTACTCGGAGGGGTGGGGCCTCTACGCCGAGAGCCTGGGCAGGGAGCTGGGCGTCTACCAGGATCCCTACCAGTACTTCGGCGCCCTGGCGGCCGAGCTCTGGCGAGCCATCCGCCTGGTGGTCGACACGGGGCTTCACCACGAGGGATGGACGCGCCAGCAGGTACTCGATTACATGTACGCCAACACCGCCGTCAAGCAGGCGCGGGCCGTCTCGGAAGCCGAGCGCTACATCGCGATCCCCGGCCAGGCGCTGGCCTACAAGATCGGCCAGCTCAAGATCTCCGAGCTGCGCGCTTTGGCGCAGCGTGAACTCGGCGACCGCTTCGACGTAAGAGAGTTCCATGACCAGGTGCTCGAGGTCGGCGCCTTGCCGCTCGACGTGCTCGAACAAAAGATCGCCGCGTGGATCAAGGGTTTCTGACGGAGACAACGCCTATGGACACGGCCATTGCGCTTGAAAACCTGACCAAGACCTTCGGCCAGCACCGTGCCGTGGACGGGTTATCGGTGAACGTCGCCGCCGGAACGATCTTCGGCCTCCTGGGCCGTAACGGCGCGGGCAAGACCACGACCATCCGGATGATCATGGACATCCTCCGGCCGGATTCCGGGACCGTGCGGGTTCTCGGCCGAGAGCCGGGCGCGGACACGAAGGATCGGATCGGCTACCTGCCGGAGGAGCGGGGATTGTACCCGAAGATGAAGATCATGGACATGCTGGAGTTTCAGGGCGCCATCAAGGGGCTTTCGCTCCAAGAGGCCCGCAGGCGCGGCTCCACCTGGATGGATCGGATGGAGCTGGGAGAATGGAAGGGCAAGAAGGTCGAGGATCTATCGAAGGGGATGCAACAGAAGGTCCAGTTCATCTCCGCGGTCATGACCGAACCGGAGGTCCTCATCCTCGACGAGCCGTTTTCCGGGATGGACCCTGTCAACCAGGAGGTTTTCAAGGACCTGATCCTGGAGCTCAACCGCTCCGGCTCCACGATCGTCTTCTCCACCCACGTGATGGAGTCGGCGGAAAAGCTCTGCCACCAGATCGCTCTCATCGAGCGCGGCCGGGCCGTGCTCAACGGGCCGCTCTCCCGGATCAAGGAGCAGTTCGGCACGAACTCGATCCAGATGGCGTTCTCCGGTGATGGATTCTTCCTGCGTGAACTGCCCGGGGTGGAGAAGGTCCACAACAACGGCCAGCAGATGGAGATCCGCCTTCGCCCCGGGGCGGATCCGCAGGCGATCCTCGGGGCCGCGGTCGGCCGGCTCACGATTCGCCACTTCTCGATCGTCAGCCCCACGCTGCACAGCATCTTCATCCAGCAGGTCGGCAGGGAGGAAGTCGATGCGTAAGGTCTTCATGGTCATCCGCCGCGAGTACCTGCAGAGCATCACGAAGAAATCGTTCTGGATCGGCACGATCGCCTTCCCCGCCCTGATGCTGCTGCTGATCGGATTGTCCGCCGGCGCCCAGTTGCTGAACCCGAAGACACAGAAGAAGATCGCCTTTCTGGACGCCACCGGAAGCCTGGCGGAAGCGGTCTCGAGGCACCTGGCAGAGAACAAGCTCGATGACGGCCGGCCCGAGTACATCATCGAGCCCGTGCCGATCTCCGGGGATCTTCAGGAAGCGGTCCGGCGCCTCCAGCCGCGGGTCCTGGACGGCGACTTGTACGGGATCCTGACGGCGGACGGCGGCATCGAGGGCGAGGGCGGGTTTTCCTTGTATCGCAAGAACGTCGGGGACGACACGACCAGCAGGGTCCTCAGAGGTGCCGTGCAGGATGCGGTGGTCGGGCTGCGCCTGCGCCGCAGCGACCTGAGCCTCGACCGCGAGACCCTCGACGCGATCATGGAACCGATCCACCTCGACAACTTCGAGGCGACGGTCACCGGCGAGGCGAGAAAGATGGATCCCCGGCTGGCGCAGGCGGCGATGTTCATCTTCTCCTTGATGCTCTACTTCACCCTCTACTTCTATGGCTTCGCGACGGCGCGAGGGATCATCCAGGAAAAATCGAACCGCGTCATGGAGGTCCTGCTCGGATCACTGACGCACAATCAACTCATGTCCGGCAAGATCCTCGGGATCGGCCTGGTGGGCCTGACGCAGGTCGGCATCTACGTCCTGACGGCCTTCGCCGTGAGGCTTTACTTCCTGGTCCGGATGAACCCCAGGGACCTGCAGGCCGCGCTCGATTTCATCGCCCCGGCGAACCTCATCTTCTTCGTGGCCTTCTTCCTTCTGGGATACTTTCTCTACACCTCGCTTTTCGCCATGGTGGGCGCCGTGTGCAACACCGAGCAGGACGCCCAGAACCTGCAGCTGCCGCTCGTCGGGCTCCTGCTGATCCCTTACATGATGACGATCTTCTTCGTCAAGCACCCCGACTCGATGGTGTCGGTCGTCTCCTCGTTGTTTCCGCCGTTCACGCCGATGGTGATGTTCATGCGGATCAGCATCCAACCCCCTCCGGCCTGGCAGGTCGTCCTCTCGATCGCCCTCATGCTCGCCACGATCTTCATCCTCTTCCGCGCCGCGGCAAAGGTCTTCCGCATCGGGACGCTCATGCACGGCAAGCGTCCCACGATCCCGGAGATCCTCCGCTGGGCTCGCGGCTGATCGCGGAGATCCTCTCCCTCTACGGGCCGCAGATCGTGACGGTGCGCGGCGAGCCGGCCGAGTCGGGGGCGAAGGTCCGCCCGCACGTGTTGGCCGCCCCCACCATGTAGTAGAAGATGGTCCCGGGGATGGTCGGATCGGCGGCGGTTGTGTCGATCCCGGCGATCTCCACGCAGGTCGCGCCGCTGAACCCCGTGGCTCCCACGCTGCGCAACAGGTCGTAAGTCGGCGCCGCCGCGCCGCCGGCATCCACCGGGACCGACCAGTTGAACGTCGTGGAGGAACCTCCGGCGAGATCGAGATCGGCCACGGCCGCTGGCGCGGACCAGAGCATCGGGTCCGAGGGCGCGCAGTCGGTGGCATCGAAGAATCCATCAGCATCGGCGTCGCACGTCGGGTCGTGGGCCACCACAATGGAGAAAGGCGTGTTCGTGATGTTGTTGAACGCGATGTCGTCGATCTCCCATCCGGCCGCGCCGACGAAGACGTCCGTCCCGATGCGGAACCGCACGAGCACGGTCTGGCCCTGGAACGCCGTGCCCAGGCTGACCGTCACGGTGTCGAGGGCCGGGAAGCTTGGATTGGTCGCCACGTAGGCCTGCCGGCCCTCGATCGGATTGTTCCCGCCGGTGGCGATCGGGACCGCGCCATAGCCGGGCAGGGCCGATCCACCGATGTCGGTCCAGGACGCGCCGCCGTCCGTGCTGATCTCGATCACGCCGCCATCGAAGAAGCTTCCGCCGGAAGCCTCGAAGTCGTGCCGGTGACGGAACGTGAAGCCGAACGTACCGGTCAGCGCCACCTGCAGCGGCGGCGAGACGAGGTACTGGTCGGATGCGGCGCCGGTGTCGGGTCCCAGCCAGCGGTGATCGACCCCGCTGATGGCGATCCGTCCCCAGGGAAGCGACGTGTCCAGCGCCGGGTCGTTGGCGATCGCCCAGGCCGGGATGTTGCTCTCGACGTCGTCCGCGGCCGACTGGTTCGGCACGTCATCCGAGTTGACGCGCACCGAGAGGCTGGCGGTCAACGGGCCGGTCTGCGCGAGCCCGGGGTCATCGAACTGGATATCGAAGACCGCCTCCTCCGCCGAGAGCGCCCCCCCCAGGGTCACCGGGATCGCGGTCGTGATCGTCTGAAAAGGCCCGGACGCGGGAAAGGCGAGCGCGTTGCCGGCCGGGAACGAGACCGCCGGATTGGTGGATGTGACCGTGCCGGTGGTGCTGCTCAGCGACGTGCTGCCGCTGTTGGCCAGCGTGATCGTCAGCGTGCCCGTCTCGTTGTTGTCCAGCTCGCCGTCAGGCAAGCACTGCGTCGCCACGTCGTCGGTCAGCGATATCTGCCTCGTCTCGAGCGCCCCGCCCGTGAGGAAGCTCTCGATCACTCCCTGGTTCGTCGAGGAGAACGGATCCGGAGCGACCGCCCCCACGCCGGCGCCCCGCCGGGCGAAGCCCGCCCAGCATTCGTCGAAGTCGACCGGGTCGCTCGCCAGGATGCCCGCCAGTATCGCGTTGCGCGCATCGAGGAGCGTGGGTGAATTGGGCGTCAGCTTGTAACCGGCGACAAGGTAATCCTTCATCCTCTGTTGCGCCTGACCGAAGGTGAGCCTGGGCGTCGGGCCCTGCGTGTCGCGCAGCAGCGCGGCGTAGCACTCCCACAACATGTTGGCCCAGATCTCGCCCGTGTTATGCACCTCCGAGTTATTGGTGCCCGCCTGGCCGAAGGCCAGCGGCGCGGTCGCCGGCAGCGGCACGCCGTCGGCGATATGCCTGAAGGTCAACGGGTTGATCGCGAAGCTGGTCGAGTAAGGCGCACGGCGGATGCCGAAGTAATACGCGTTGTTGCCGCCTCCGGCGATGACGTAGCCGGCCACGGGGTAGGCGCCGTTGAAGGTCGCGTTGCTGGCAACGGCGGTATCCTCGAGCCGGATCGTCATCAGCAGCGCGTGGAAGTCGGCCCACCCCTCGCCGAGGCCGCCAGCCATCTTGGTGTTCAGGCCGAAGGCATTGCCGACGAGCCGGTTGCTGATAAAGTGCCCCCATTCATGCGCGACGATCTGGTTGTCGATCGTCCCATCGGTGTCCACCGCCGCGGCACGCAACAAGCGGGCGTTGACAACGCCACCGAGTTGCGCCTTGATGGTGTTGCCGTCGGCTTGCGAGATCATCAGGCTCGGTGTCGAGATCGGGCCCGAGCCGCCCCGGGGCGC
>JBHHZN010000139.1:0-6629 GCA_046758155.1 Acidobacteriota bacterium
GCAGATTGTCGTAGGTCAACTGATCGAGGACCTCGCGAGTCAACTTGGTGCCCTTGGGCAGTTTCTCGGTCGTGGACCGGTACTGCTTGAGAGGGGCCTGCAGCTTCTCGCCCTCCATCAAGGCCGAGAGCCGGCGGCGGCTCTCCTCGCGCAAAATACGCTCCTCGTCGCGCAGGTTCTTCCTCATCCTCTCGACGGCCTCGTCCTCGATGGCCTGCGCCCGCGAGTCCTTGTCCACCCCCTTGCGGCAGAAGACGTTCACGTCGACCACGACCCCCTCGATCCCCGGAGGGCAGGTCAGGGAAGCGTCCCGGACGTCGCCCGATTTCTCGCCGAAGATGGCCCTGAGGAGCTTTTCTTCGGGCGTGAGCTGGGTCTCCCCCTTCGGCGTGATCTTGCCGATGAGGATGCTTCCGGGGTGGACCCTCGCGCCGATCCGCACGATGCCGCTCTCGTCGAGGTCCCGGAGCATCTCCTCCGAGACGTTCGGGATATCCCGCGTGATCTCCTCGGCGCCCAGTTTGGTGTCACGGGCCTCGATCTCGAACTCCTCGATGTGGATCGAGGTGAAATAATCCTCCTTGACCAGTTTCTCCGAGACGAGGATCGCGTCCTCGAAGTTGTATCCGCGCCAGGGCATGAAGGCCACCAGGACGTTGCGCCCCAGGGCCAGCTCCCCCGCGTCGGTGCAAGGTCCGTCGGCCAGAATGTCGCCTTTCCTCACCTTGTCGCCCACACTCACGATGGGCTTCTGATTCAGACAGCTGTTCTGGTTGGATCGCTTGAACTTGGTCAACGAGTAGATGTCGGCTCCGTAATCCTGTCCTTCATCACCGCCCTCGTCGTCGGAGGTGACCCGGACGATGATGCGCTGGGAATCGACCTGATCCACCACGCCGGAACGCTGGCACACGGCCACGGCGCCGGAATCCTTCGCCGTCACCGCCTCCATCCCCGTACCCACCAGGGGCGCTTCCGCCTTCAGAAGCGGCACCGCCTGGCGCTGCATGTTCGATCCCATGAGCGCCCGGTTCGCATCATCGTTTTCGAGAAACGGGATCAGGGAAGCGGCGACCGAGACGAGCTGCTTGGGCGAGACATCGATGTAATCGACCTCCTCGGTGTTGACCACCCTGAATTCACCAGAGCGGCGCGCGCGGACCTGCTCCTTCAGGAGCCGGCCTTTCGCGTCCATCTGGGCATTGGCCTGGGCGATGATGACCTTGTCCTCCTCCCAGGCGGAGAGGTAGAAGACGTGCGGTTCGGCCCTGGGCGGCTTGCCTGCCTTCCGAGCTGCCTTGCGCGTCGCGGTTTCGAACTGTCCGCGCTGCAGGATCTCTCCGATGGACAGGGAGGAACCACCCGGTTCCACGACCCTCACGTAATCCTTGACGACGCCCCCCTCGACCTTCCGGTAGGGCGATTCGATGAACCCGAACTCGTTGATCCGCGCGTAGCATGACATCGAGGAGATGAGCCCGATATTGGGCCCTTCGGGCGTTTCGATCGGGCAGATGCGGCCGTAGTGGGTCGCATGGACGTCACGCACCTCGAAACCGGCACGCTCCCTCGAGAGCCCCCCTGGGCCCAGCGCCGAAAGCCGCCTCTTGTGGGTCACCTCGGAAAGCGGATTCGTCTGGTCCATGAACTGTGAGAGCTGGCTCGATCCGAAGAACTCCTGGATGGCCGCCATGACCGGCTTGGCGTTGATGATGTCGTGGGGCATCGCCGTGGTCATCTCCTGATAGACCGACATCTTCTCCTTGATCGCCCGTTCCATCCTGATGAGGCCGATCCTGAACTGGTTCTCGAGCAGCTCCCCGACCGAGCGGACGCGGCGGTTGCCCAGGTGGTCGATGTCGTCCAGTTCGCCGACCCCGCGGCGCAGGCCCAGCATGTAGCGAATGACCAGCACGAAATCATCGCGCGATAGGATCCGCTGGTCGAGCGGCACGTCCGTTCCCAGCTTGGTGTTGAACTTGAAGCGGCCGACCCGCGAGATATCGTACCGGCGCGGATCCTCGAACATCCCCCGGAAAAGGGACTCGGAGGACTCCCGGGTGGGTGGGTCGCCAGGCCTCATGCGCTTGTAGATCTCCAGGAGAGCCTCCTGCTGGGGCTCGCGGGGCTTCTCCTTCTTCCCCGCAGTCTCGTCCTTCGCGGTCTCCTTCCGGGCCGTGCTGAGCGGGTCCTTCTCGAGCGTCGAGACGATGATGTTTCCGACATCGTCGGTTTCCGGATCCACGAACTCGAACGAGGTCACGCCGGCTGCGGCCATTTGCGCGATCTTTTCTTCCGTGATCACCTGGTTCACATCGACGATGACCTCACCCGTGCTCTTGTCCACGATCTCGGATACCGCGTGGATGCCCTTGAGCTCTTCCTCGTCGATGGCGACTTCCTTGACCTTGGCCTTGGACATCTTCTGGTAGCTCGCCGGCGTGACCCGGCGCCCCCGCCTCAGGATCACCTCACCAGTCCTGGGGTGAGCGACATCCGACTTGACCTTGTGGCCGATCAGACCGGGAGACAGCTTCCGCAGGTATTTCTTTCCATCGCGGCGGACCTTCTCTACGCTGTAAAACGTCCTGAGGATCTCCTCATCGGTCGTGATACCGAGAGCACGCAGGAAGATCGTGCCGAGGAATTTTCGCTTGCGATCGATGCGAACGTAGAGGATGTTCTTCTGATCGTACTCGAACTCCACCCACGAGCCGCGGTAGGGGATGATCTTGGCCGTGAAAGAGGTCTTGTTATCCTCCGCCTGGAAGAAGACGCCAGGGGACCTGTGCAACTGGCTGACGATGACCCTTTCGGTGCCGTTGATGATGAACGTCCCGTGCTCGGTGAGCATCGGGACCTCGCCGAAGTAAACCTCTTGCTGCTTGATGTCGCGGATGCTGCGGGCGTTCGTCTCCTGGTCCTTGTCCCAGACGACCAGCCGGATCGTGACCTTGAGCGGGACCGTGAAATGCATGCCGCGCTCGTGGCACTCTGGAACGTCGTACTTGAACTTCAGCGCGACCGGATCTCTGCATTGTTCGCAGATCTCGATCTCGTTCTTGTTCGACGTCCCACACTGCGGACAGCTGACGGCGAGTGTTTTCTGGTCCGGGACGATGATCCGCTTGCCGCAGGACGAACAGGTCGTTCGCAGGTGCTCTATCCCGGCGAGGCTTCCGCACTTGCACTCCCAGTTACCGATGGAGTATTCGACGAACTCGAGCGAGCTCGTATCGCGGAAATCCTGGATGGGAAAAAGTGACTTGAATACGGCCTGCAAGCCGACATCCTCTCGGTCCGCGGGCGCCACGAACATCTGCAGGAACCGTTCGTAGGAATGCTTCTGCACCTGGATGAGGTTCGGCAGTGGCGCCGCCGTGGAGATCTTGCCGAAATCGATCCGCTCGCGCGGCCCTACGGGTCTGCTCTCTGGCATGTCTGGATAACTCCGGTGATACCTGATTGAAGCGGCCTGCCGACGCTACTTGATCTCGATCTTGGCGCCGGCTTCCTCGAATTTCTTCTTGATCTCTTCAGCCTCTTCCTTCGACACCCCTTCCTTGATCGGTTTCGGAGCGGCCTCGACCAGATCCTTGGCCTCCTTCAGACCCAGGCTCGTCACCTCGCGGACGGCCTTGATGACGTTGATCTTCTTGGCACCGATGTCGGTGAGGACGACCGAGAACTCAGTCTGTTCCTCCGCTGCCGCCGCCGCGGGAGCGCCCGCCATCATGACCGGCGCCGCAACCGCTGCGGAGACCCCGAACTCATCCTCGATCTCCTTCACGAGCTCGGCGATCTCGAGCATCGGCGCTTCCTTGAGGTACTGCTTGATATCGTCCTTGCTGATTGCTGGCATTCTCGCGAGCCTCCGTTGACTTGTTTGCTTGTCACGATTCCTTTTTCTCGCCCACCTGCCGCACGACCGAGGCAAAATCCCTCACCGGGGCCATGAGCAAGCTGGCGAACTTCTGTATCGGCGATTTGAGCATACGAGCGAATATCGCGATCATCTCCTTCCGTGTCGGCAGGGCGACGATCCGGTCGAGCTCCTCGACAGGCATCGGTTTGCCGTCGATGAGGAGCCCCTTGATCCTGAGAGACGAGTCCTTCTGGAATTCCGCCAGCACCTTGGCGAGGGCGATCGGATCGTCGCTCGTGTAGGCGACCGCCGTGGGGCCATCGAACAGCGCCGCCTGCTCGGCCAGAAGGGTCCCCTCGAGAGCCCGGATGGCGAGACGGTTCTTGACGACACGGTACTTCGCCGAGGCTTTCCTGGCCTTGCGGCGCAGGGCGTCGACCTGGGCGACGTTCAATCCCGTGAACTCCACCAGGTAGGCGCTGCCGGCGCCCAGGAACTCCTGGTGGATCCGCTCGATCTCCTGTTGTTTCTCTGCGCGGTTCACCCTGACACCCCCCCCACGATCACCATCAGCCGGCGGCCGCCTGCGCCAAACTCTCGACCGTCGCCGTGTCGATCCGGACGCTGGGCCCCATCGTCGACCCCATGTGGACCGACTTGAGGTACCGGCCCTTCGCGGCCGGGGGCTTCGCCCGCACCACCGCCCGCATCAACGCCTGCGCGGTCTCCAGGAGCTTTTTCTCGTCAAATGAAAGCCTGCCGACACCGCAGTGAATGATCGCGGTCTTGTCGACCCTGAACTCCAGTTTCCCGGCCTTGATCTCCTTGACGGCGCGAGCCACGTCGGGGGTCACGGTGCCCGACTTGGGGTTGGGCATCAACCCCTTGGGCCCGAGAAGCTTGCCGAGCTTGCCGACCTCGCGCATCATGTCCGGGGTGGCGACGACCGCTTCGAACTCGAACCAGCCTCCCTTGATCTTTTCGACCAGGTCCTTGCCACCGACGTAATCCGCCCCGGCCGCCTCCGCCTCTTTCACCTTCTCACCGGAAGTGATCACCGCTATCCGCTTGCTCTTGCCCGTGCCGTGGGGCAGGACGACCGTCCCGCGCACCATCTGGTCCGCATGCTTCGGATCGACGCCCAGCCGCAGCGACACTTCCAGGGTCTCGTCAAAGCCCGCGAATTTCATTTTCTTGATCAAGTCGATCGCTTCTGCGAGGTCGTACGGCCGACCTTCGACCATCTTCGCCGCCGTCCCGTACTTCTTCCCGTGCCTGGCCATTGTGTGCGCTCCCGCGGTCGTCAGGATTCGATCTCGATGCCCATGCTGCGCGCGGTGCCCGCCACGACCAGCTTGGCCCCTTTCAGGTCGATACAGTTGAGGTCCGGCATCTTCAGCTTCGCGATCTCCTCGAGTTGCTTCTGATCGATCTTGCCCACCTTCTTCTTGTTGGGCTCTCCTGAACCCTTGGCAAGCCCCGCCGCCTTCTTCAGCAGGATCGAGGCGGGAGGGGTCTTGGTGATGAAGGAGTAGCTACGGTCCTGATAAACGGTGATCACCACCGGTATGATCATCCCCTCGTCCTTTGCCGTGCGCGCGTTGAACGCTTTGCAAAAATCCATGATGTTCAACCCCTGCTGGCCGAGGGCGGGTCCGACCGGCGGCGCGGGTGTGGCTTTCCCGGCCGGAATGTGCAACTTGATGCTGCCTATCGCCTTCTTTGCCATGATCGATCGTCCTCGTCTCAGACCTTCTCGACCTGGAGGAAATCCAGCTCGACGGGCGTCGCCCTGCCGAAGATCGTCACCATGACCTTCAGGGTGTTCCGATCCGGGTTGACGTCCTCGACGGTTCCGGAGAAGTTGCTGAACGGGCCGTCGACAATACGCACGCTCTCGCCTTCCTTGTAAACGAACTTCGGCTTCGGTTTCTCCGCCGAGGCCGTGACCTGCACGATGATCCGGTCGACCTCCTCCTGGGCCAATGGGGTGGGGCGTGTGCCGGTTCCGACGAACCCGGTGACCTTCGGGGTGTTCTTGACCATGTGCCAGGCGTCATCCGACATCTCCATGTTCACGAGGATGTAGCCCGGGAAGAACTTCTTGGATGAGACAACCTTCTTGCCGTCCCGCATTTCCACGACTTCCTCCGTGGGAATCAGGATGTCGGCGATCGTGTCCCCCATGTTCATGGCATCCGCGCGCTGGCGCAGCGACTCCTTCACGCGGCTCTCGAAGCCGGAGTAGGTGTGAATGATGTACCAGCGCTTATTGGTGGCCTCGGAGGCCTCCTTCGCCTCCGCGGCCCCCTCGACCCCTTCGGATCTCTCGGCGCCTCCGGCCCCCTCGGCGGTGGCCGCCGCCTCGCCCTCGGGCGCCTTCGTCCCCGCGGCCTCGGGCGACTCCGAGGCCTCGGGGGAGACCTCCGCCGGCGTTTCCGCTGTGCCCTCGTTCATCGGAGAATCCTTATCGTCTCCCGGTACAGGTAACCCAGACCGAGGTCGACGGCCCAGAGGAACAACGCGAAGATGAAGATCGCGATGATCACGACCGTGGTCGTGCCGCGCACCTCCGGCCACTTCGGCCAGGTCGTCCTCTTGAGCTCGGCCGCCACCTCCTGCAGGAAGGTGACCATGTTTCGATACCAGCCCAAGGCTCCTCTCCACTCCGTCTTCGAGTCATCGGATCGAATGGCAGGCCAGGAGGGACTCGAACCCCCAACCCCCGGTTTTGGAGACCGGTGCTCTAGCCAATTGAGCTACT
>JBHHZN010000140.1:0-6595 GCA_046758155.1 Acidobacteriota bacterium
GGTCGTGATCCTGCCGGCAGAGTCGCTCGAGACGCTCGCGGTCGATGTTTCCCTTGAACGGGTGCTCGGAGGTCGTGTCGGAGGCCTCCTCGATGACCAGGTCGAGCGCCTCGGTCTCGTGATACTCGATATTCGCCCGGGTGGTGTCGAAGTGGCTGTTGCTGGGCACCTTCATACCGGGCCGCAGCGTGATCTGGGCAAGGATGCGCTCGGCGGCGCGTCCCTGGTGGGTGGGGATGATCTGGCGGTACCCGGTCAGATCACGCACGATCCGCTCGAACTTGTAATAGGAGCGCGACCCGGCGTAGGACTCGTCGGCGATCATCATCGCACCCCACTGGGCGGCGCTCATCGCGGTGGTTCCCGAGTCGGTCAGCAGGTCGAACGTCACGTATCGCGCGGGAAGGGCGAACAGGTTGTAATCAGCCTCGGCCAGGTGCTCCTCCCGTTCCTGCCTGGACGGAAGGGCGATCGGCTCGACGACCTTGATGCGAAACGGCTCGATGATCGTGGACATCGTGTCACCTCCGGTGAGGACCGCTCCATACCCCGAGCAAGCTCCGTACCAACATCGTCCGGCCGTGGCAGGCCGACTCCGGCCGGCCGGGGCCCCGCTCCGATGGCGCCCGGGGCGATCTCCACCGCCCGGTCTGGTGGCCCAGGCGGGATGGTGGTTGGCCCCGGCGGTGGCCCGTCCACCGCGGGGGATCGCGCCAGGGACGGGAGCGACGATCGGCAACGTGATAACCTGCCTGGAGCGTAGTTTCCGGCGGAGGGAGGGCGGTAGAGAATGAAGAGTGCACTCAAGCCGATCGGGGAGATCGCCGCCGAGGCGGGGATCGAGCCGGCGGAGCTAGAGCTGTTCGGTCGTTACAAGGCGAAGGTCGAACCGTCCATCCTGGAGAGGATCCGGGATCGACCCGATGGACGCTACATCCTGGTCACGGCGATCACCCCGACCCGTCTGGGCGAGGGCAAGACCGTCACCAATATCTCTCTCGCCCAGGGCCTCGCGCGGCTCGGCAAGAGAGTGATCAACACGCTGCGGCAGCCCTCGATGGGGCCGGTCTTCGGCGTCAAGGGGGGCGCGACCGGCGGGGGGAAAGCGCAGGTCGTCCCGATGGAGCAGATCAACCTTCATTTCACGGGTGACATCCACGCCGTGGCGGCCGCGCACAACCTGCTCGCCGCGATACTGGACAATCACCTGCATCATGGCAACCCGCTCGGTTTCGACCCGAAGGAGATCTACTGGAATCGCGCGCTCGACATCAACGATCGGACCCTACGACGGATCGTCGTGGGCCTGGGCGGCACTCCCAACGGCATCACGCGCGAGTCGTGGTTCGACATCGCGGCGGCCTCGGAGGTGATGACCATCCTGGCGCTGGCGGAAGGGTACGGCGATCTGAAGCGTCGCCTCGGCAGGATCCTCGTGGGCGTCTCCCACGATCGCCAGGCGATCTGGGCGCACCAGGTGAAAGCAGCGGGGGCGATGGCGGCCGTGCTGCGCGATGCCATGAAACCGAACCTGATTCAGACCAGCGAGGCGACCCCCTGCCTGATGCACACCGGTCCTTTCGCCAACGTGGCGCACGGCAACAGCTCGATCATCGCCGACCGGATCGCCTTGAAACTGGCAGATTTCGTCGTCACCGAGGCGGGCTTCGGCTCGGACATGGGCGCCGAGAAGTTCATCGATATCAAGTGCCGGGCGTCGGGCCTGCGCCCGCACCTGGCGGTCCTGGTGGCCACGGTGAGGGCGTTGAAGATGCACGGAGGCGCTTTCAAGAACATCAAGAGGGAGAAGGAGAAAGTCGAGCGGGAAAACGTCGATGCCGTGGTGCGCGGGTGCGAGAACCTCGACAAGCACATCGAGAACCTGCGCCTGCTCGGCCTGCCGGTGGTGGTCGCCATCAACCGTTTCCCGGCGGACACCGATGCGGAGATCGAGGCCATCCGATCCCGCGCCCGGGAGGCTGGAGCGATCGATGCCGTGACGCAAGAGGGGGTCGCGCGGGGCGGCGAGGGGGCCGAGGAGCTGGCCCGGGCCGTGGTGGAGGCCGGCGAGAAACCGGCGCCGATCCGCTACCTGTACGATCTGGACATGCCGATCGAGGAGAAGATCCGCATCATCGCCGAGAGGATCTACGGCGCGGACGGAGTCGACTACTCGGCGAAGGTGCGCAAGCGGATCAAGTTCTTCAATGAGAACGGGCTGGGCGCGTTGCCGATCTGCATCGCGAAGACACCGGCCTCGCTGTCGCACGACCCGAAGCTGCGCGGCCGGCCGAGCGGTTTCAGGCTGCCGATCACAAACATCCGGGCCGCCGCCGGCGCGGGGTTCATCTATCCGATGGCGGGTGACATCATGACGATGCCCGGCCTGCCGGCCGAGCCGACGGCCGAGCATGTCGATGTCGACGATGGTGGAAACATCAGCGGGCTGAGCTGAGGCCGGTTCGATCAGTCGGGGTGCTTTTCGGGGGCGCGTTTCTTCTTGGGCGGCGCCGGTTTCTTCTTTCCCTTGGAGGGATGGGCCTTCCCCTCGGCTCGCGCGGAGGCCTTGGCCTCGTTGCGGGGGTGGCTCGGCCGGGGGCGGACCGCCTGCCGCCCGCCGGGCCTGTGGTCGCCGGCGCGCGGTTTCCCGCGCACCTGCGGGCCGGGCCGCCCGGAGCGTGACGGTGCCTGTCCTGGGACACGCTCGCCGGCTCGGGGAGAGGAGGGTCTCGCCGGTGGCTTGGTGTCCAGCTCTCGCTGGAAAGGACGGCGCGGTCGTCTCTTCGGAACGATGCGTGGCAGCACGCGCTCCGGGACGGAATCTCCCGGCCTGAACCTGGGATCACGCTGTGGCCTCGCGCGCGGCGGCGCCGGGCGCCGCGGTGATACCTGCTCGTGATCCCAGCGTTGCTCGCTCGTCTGCTGGCGCGACCGCGGGGGGGCATGGGACCGAGGGGGACGCTGGCCGGGCCGCGCGATAACGCGCGATCGCGTGCGGGAGACGGGCACGTGACGGACCGGTGTCGCGTGCAGGATCGGCCGGCCCGTGACTCTGCGGTTCACCCCGTGGACCCTGCGGTTGCCGCCGGGGCTGATCCGGCGGTTGTTCCTGCGCACGAGCTGCTGTTTCTCGTTCTCGCGAAACGGCATCCGCCGCCGGGACGCCTGGCCGGTCGCCGGGCGCAGCGCATGCTGCCGCACGGCCCGCCGGAAGAGGTCGTCGGCGATCCGAGGGGTGCGCGCGACGCGCTCCGGCCTGATGCGCGGTGTGCCGCGGAGCACGACACGATTCCTCTCGACCTCGTGGATGATGGTCACGTCGTGGATGACGACCCGTTCGATGTGACGGTCGTAGATGCGGCCGCCGTGGATGTAAACCCAGGGGGAATGGCCGAAACCGAAATTGATGCCGATGTGCACCGGGGTGTCGTAATAGCCCAGGGCGCACCACCCGAAATACCCCGGTGAGTAGCTCCAGGCGACATGGGCGCCCGAGAAGACGTAACCGGGCACCCAGACCCAGCCTCGCCCCATGAGGAATTCCCAGCGACCGTAGTGGAAGGGCGCCCAGCCCCACGGTTCGGCGGCAACCCAGACGAGGCCCGCCGGGACATACGCCCAGTGCCCGTACAGGTAAGGCTGCCAGTCCGGAGCCATCCCGACCGGCCGCCACACCCATCCGTACGACGTCGTGGGGATCCATTGCCCGTAGCGAGCCAGCTCGTCGGCGTACGGTTCGACGGGACCGGGAAGCCCGGGTGGGGTCCTGCTCACGCGTGCGTGCCGCCTCACCATCGATTCGTCGCGCTGCGCGGCCCACCGATCGAAGTCGTCCTGCAGGAGCGTGTTGAAAGCCTGCGGTTCAGGTGGTATCCGGCCAGGATGGACCATGACGCGCTCGCCGCTCCGGACGATCGTGGAGACCTCCTGCGCCATGACCTCGGCGGCACCGCCTCGCGAGGAGACGACGACCGCCCCGTCGGGCCGTGTATCGATGCGGAAGGAGCCATCTGAAAGGAGGAAGATCGAGCCGGCGGGCGTGTCGATCTGGAAACGACCTTCGTGAGAACCCAGATCCCCGGGGCGCACCAGCAGCGAGCCGCTGACCAGTTGCAAGAGGGTGGCGTTTTCGACCTGGTTCGCGCTGTCGGCCAGGCTCAGCAGGCCCAGTTCGCTGTTGGGTGCGAGCCGCAGCAGCGAGCCATCGGCCGATTCGATCTCCACCAGCCCGTCCGGCCCGGTCGTCAAGCGATCCCCCGGGACGAGCGGATCGTTGACGGAGAGGTCCGAGCGGAGCACGTCCTCGCGCAGGAGGTCCACCTGGCCCTCCAGGTACCCGGCGCGCGAGTACACGGAGCCGTCCCGATCGACGACCTCCACCGGGAGAGGATCTCTCGGTTCTTCCACCGGCTGTGCGGCCAGCGGCAGCGATGGCAGGAGGGCTATTCCCATCAGGGTGCTGAGGGCTCGACCGTGTCTCATCACCTGGATCTCCGTGGGACACCCGGTTGATCGGGCCTTCCCGACACCGAGGAGTTGCAAGGGCCTTGCCAGGAAGCCGATCCTCGCGCGAGGCCCCTAAATCCTTGAATACCCGGATCATACAACGGACGCCTGCGCCCTGCCGCGCGGGGGAATCGTCCTCACCGAGCGAAGCCATGTCCCCTGGAAGGGACGCGCAGGCGCGGTGATTGGAGGAAGGCCTCCCTCTTGGATTATCATGCTCGAGGCACCGTTTCGGCTTCCTCTCCGGCCGGAGTTCATCATGAGCGAGACCCGCATGGCCATCCGCAGGATCGTCAAGTTCGGCGATCCCGTCCTGAGCACGCCCACAGAGACGATCACCGAGATAACCGGTGAGATCCGGGATCTCGTCGGGGACATGGTTGAAACGATGTACGCGGCGCCGGGCGTCGGCCTGGCGGCCAACCAGATCGGCCTCTCGCTGCGCCTCGCCGTCATCGATGTCACCGCCGGTCAGGAACCGGGCCGGCTCATCACGTTGATCAACCCGACGATCATCGAGCAGGAGGGGCGCCAGGTCGAGGAGGAGGGGTGCCTCTCGGTACCCGGCTTCACCGAGTTCGTCGTGCGACCCGCCCGCGCCGTGGTCAAGGCGCTCGACATCGACGGCAAGGAGCTCGTCATGGAAGGCCGGGAGCTTCTCGCGCGGGCTTTCTGCCACGAGATCGACCATCTCGACGGAAAACTCTTCCTCGACCGTCTCGGGGGGATCAAGCGGCAATTGATGCTCAAACGGGTGAAAAGGGCAACGAGGAACGGAGCCTGGGACGACGTCTATCCATGAAGGTCCTCTTCATGGGGACCCCGGCCTTCGCCGCCATCAGCTTGAAGAGACTCCTGCAAACCGATCACGCGATCGTCGGAGTCGTCACCCGGCCCGATGCCCGATCCGGCCGGGGCCTGAGGAGCCGGACGTCGCCGGTCAAGGATCTCGCCGTCCGAAACGCTCTGACGGTCTTCCAACCCGTCAAGATCAACGCCCCGGAGTTCATCGAGGAGGCGAGAGCCCTCGCCCCCGATGTCATCGTGGTCGTCGCGTTCGGATGTATCCTCGGGTCGCGCCTGCTGACCCTGCCCCGCCATGGGGCGATCAACCTCCACGCTTCGCTTCTTCCCCGGTACCGTGGGGCGGCGCCGATCCCCTGGGCGATCGACAGGGGAGAGAGCGAGACGGGGGTGACGACGCAGCGCATGACCCGCGAGCTGGACGCGGGCGACATCCTCCTCCAGCGCGCAACGCGCATCGGGGAGGAGGAGACCGCCGGAAGCCTCGGTGAGAGGCTCGCGGTGATGGGGGCGGATCTGCTCGTGGAGACTCTCGCCGGGGTCGCCTCGGGCGCCATTCGCCCGCGGCCGCAAGACGATTCCGAGGCGACGCTGGCCCCTCGCCTGAGCAAGAGCGATGGGCGCATCGCATGGGATCAGAGCGCGGAGCGGATCGGCCGCCGCATCCGCGCCTTCGATCCGTGGCCCGGCGCCTACACCGTGCGAGCGGCCAAACCGGGGCGCCTTCTGATCTGGAAGGCCTCTCCCGCGTCCGGGCCGCTGCCTCCGGCCGCGCCCGGGACCGTCCTCGCGGCCGTCGGGCCCGGGGGGCATGCCGCGCAGCCCGGCTCCCGACCGGGTGTCCTGGTGGCATGCGGCGACTCGACCGGGCTGATCCTCGAGGAGGTGCAACCCGCGGGCGGCCGCAGGATGAGCGCGCTCGCGGCCCTTGCGGGGCGGCACCTGGTCATCGGGGACCGCCTTGGGGTCGCCTAGCCCCCGCGATATCGCCTGCGGGATCCTCCTGCGGGTCAGCCGTGGACGGGACCATGCCTCGACGCTCCTGCGCGGTATCGACGATGCGGCGATCGCCGCGCGGGACCGGGCCCTCATCACCGAGCTGGTCAACGGCGTGCTGCGCCGCAGGCTGTACCTGGACCACGTCATCGAGGCCTATGCATCGCGGCCGCTCGCGCGCATCGACGCCGAGCTCATCGAGGTGCTGCGCCTCGCCTTGTACCAGTTACTGTTTCTGCAGCGGGTGCCGGCCCATGCCGCGGTCAACGAGGCGGTCCGGATGGCCCGC
>JBHHZN010000141.1:0-6594 GCA_046758155.1 Acidobacteriota bacterium
TGCCAACAGAGCGAACACGGGGGAAAACAACGCTCCGGAGGAAAACGCGGACGGCTTCGAACCGCCGCCTGCCGTTCCCGCGAAGAACGCAGGCCGCCTGTGGTGGCGATGACGCGGGGCCGGCGTGCGAGGATTCGAGCCCCTCCGACCGGAGGTGGAGGTGTGATACAGCGAGACGGTCAGGCGGACGGTCGTTCCATCCTGTGTCGGATGAGCCCGAATCTATTTCTTGCGGTTCTGGTGGAATTGCTCCTCTTCGGTGGAACCCTTCATGGACAGGATCGACGACAGGCCGCCGGTTGCCACCCGCGTGACCTCGTCGAAGTACCCGGTGCCGACGAACTCCTGATGGCGTGTGGCTGCGTAGCCGTGCTTTTCCGAGGCGAACTCCTCCTCCTGCAGCCTGGAATACGCGCTCATGCCCTCGGTGCGATAGCGCCGCGCCAGGTCGAACATCGCGTGATTGAGGATGTGAAAGCCCGACAACGTGATGAACTGGAACTTGAATCCCATCGCTCCCAGCTCTCGCTGGAAGCCGGCGATGGCCCTCTCGTCCAGATTCTTCCTCCAGTTGAACGACGGCGAGCAGTTGTAGGCCAGCAGCTTGCCGGGAAAACGCTCATGGATGCGCTCGGCGAACCGCCGCGCTTCCTCCAGGTCGGGACGGGCTGTTTCGAACCAGAGCAGATCGGCGTACGGGGCGTAAGCAAGAGACCGGGCGATGGCCGCCTCGTGCCCCTTCTTGACTTTCCAGAATCCCTCGTGCGTTCTCTCTCCCGTCAGAAACGGCTCGTCGTACGGATCGACGTCGTTGGTCAGCAACTCCGCGCTGTTGGCATCGGTGCGCGCGACGAGCACCGTATCCACTCCGCTGACGTCGGCGGCCAGCCGCGCGGCGACCAGCTTCGTGATGAATTCCCGTGTGGGCACGATGACTTTGCCGCCGAGGTGACCGCACTTCTTGACGGAGGCGAGTTGGTCCTCGAAGTGGACACCGGCCGCCCCCTCCTCGATCATATCCTTCATGATCTCGAAGGCATGCAGCGGCCCGCCGAAACCGGCCTCGGCGTCCGCCATGATCGGCGCCAGCCAATGAACGCCGTTCTTCCCCTGGAGGTGATGGATCTGGTCGGCGCGCAGCAGCGCGTTGTTGATCCTCCGGATCAAAAACGGCACGCTGTCGGACGGATAGAGGCTCTGGTCGGGATACATGTGCAGAGCGTTGTTCATGTCGGCCGCGACTTGCCATCCGCTGGCGTAGATGGCCTTGAGGCCGGCCTGCACGTGTTGAATCGCCTGATTGCCCGTGATGGCGCTCAACGCGGGGACGAACTCCTCTTCACGCAGCAGCTTCCACAGGCGCGCGGCGCCCAGGCGGGCCACCGAGTACTCGATCGCGAACGAGCCCCGCAGACGATAGACATCCTCGGCGGTGTACGGCCGCTCGACCCCCTCCCATCGCGGCGAGGTCTCCCACTCCCGAGTCAAGCTGTCAACGAACGTGGACTTGTCCATCAGCCGGCTCCTTGATTGACGGTGTCAGTCGATGTGCTCGTAGGCGGCCAGCGTGAGGAATTCCGGAAATTCCCGCGCCAGCATGAGGTCCTCGAATAACCGGGCGGCCAGCGCGAACCGGTTCTCCCCGGCGGGCAAGCTTTTCCTGACCTCGGCCACGACCTCCCGGACCAGATCATGGGTCACGGTGCGCCCATCGGCCAGGCACGCCCCGTGGTGAGCCCACTGCCAGACCTGCGAGCGGGAGATCTCGGCGGTGGCGGCATCCTCCATCAGATGATAGAGGGGCACGCAACCGCTGCCGCCAAGCCAGGCCGCCAGGTACCGGATGCCGATGTTGATGTTCCTGCGAAGCCCCTCCTCGGTGATCTCCCCGTCCGGGATGGCCAGCAGATCGGCGGCCATCACCTGAACGTCCTCGCGCTTGTCATCGATCTGATGCCGTCCCTTCATCGCTTCGTCGAACACCGACCGGGCCACAGGCACCAACGCCGGATGAGCGACCCAGGTGCCGTCGTGGCCCGCCCGCACCTCCCGGACCTTGTCATCCCGCACCTTGTCCAGTGCCCGTCGATTGGCTTCCGGGTCGTTCTTGATGGGGATCTGCGCCGCCATGCCCCCCAGCGCGTGAACGCCCCGGCGATGGCATGTCTTGATCAGCAGGCGCACGTAGGAATCCAGAAAGAGCCGATCCATCGTCACGCGGGCCCTGTCCGGAAGAACGAAGTCCGCCCGGTGACTGAACTTCTTGATGAAGCTGAAGATATAATCCCATCGCCCGCAGTTCAGTCCGGCGCTGTGATCGCGCAATTCATAAAGGATCTCATCCATCTCGAAGGCGGCCAGGATGGTCTCGATGAGAACCGTCGCGCGAATGGTGCCGTACGGGATTGCCAGGGTCCGCTGGGCGTGGCGAAAAACGTCGTTCCACAACCGTGCTTCCAGGTGACTCTCGATCTTGGGCAGGTAAAAGTACGGTCCGGATCCCTTCTCGATCTGCCCGCGCGCATTGTGAAAAAAGAACAAACCGAAATCGAACAACGCGCCGCTGACCGGCGCGCCATCGATGAGCAGATGCTTTTCGACAAGGTGCCAGCCGCGCGGGCGTACCATCAACGTGGCGGTCCTTTCTTTCAGAGCGTACCGCTTGCCCCCGGATCCGGTGAACGTGATCGTCCCGGCCACGGCATCGCGCAGGTTGATCTGCCCTTCGATGTTATTGCTCCAGGTGGGAGTGTGCGAATCCTCGAAGTCGGCCATGTAAACGTTCGCGCCGGAGTTCAACGCGTTGATGATCATCTTGCGATCGACCGGGCCGGTGATCTCGACGCGCCGGTCGATCAGATCCCGCGGGATGGATGGGCCGCGCCAGTCCCCTTCGCGGACACCGCGCGTCTCGGACGGGAAGTCGGGGAGATGACCGTCGCGGAGAACCGCTTGCCGTGCGCGCCGACGGGCGAGCAGGTCGCGGCGCTTCGGCTCGAACCGGCGGGCGAGGCCGGCGACGAACTCCAGCGCCTCGGGCGTGAGGATCTCCGCGCCACCCGCCGACTTCGGCGCGCGAACCTCGATCCCCTCTCCCATGATCCCGCCCCGCTTGGAAACCATCCACCCTCCAGGGGGCGAGTGGCCGTTCCGGCCGCCCCCGCCCATAATCTGGCCCGCCCGGTCCAGCCTGTCAATGCACGCGCCGGAAGAGGCGGCCGGCCGCATCAGGCCAGGCAATCAACCTTTACCGCCCGGCCGGCGTCCTACACGGTGGAGACTATCACGGAGGTCCTGGCCGGTGACGATGGAGGCCGTGCTGCCGCTTTCGATGATCGCGGACGCGAGTGACGAGGCGAGCCTGGTGCGCCGTGCGCAGCAAGGTGATGCCCCGGCCTTCGAGTTGCTGTACCGGCGCAACGTCGGCCGCGTTCATGCCCTCTGCCTGAGGATGGCCCCGACGCGCGCCCGCGCGGAGGAGTTGACCCAGGAGGCGTTCCTCAGGGCCTGGGAGAAACTCGGCTCTTTCCACGGCCACAGCAAGTTCTCCTCGTGGCTGCATCGTGTCGCGGTGAACGTGATCATCAGCGATCAACGCTCACGCCGGCAAGACCACGAGCGCCTCGCCGATGCCGAGAAGATGTCTTCCGACGGCCTCCACGCGGTGACCTCGCACCCAGGACAACGCCGTGACATCGAATCGGCGATCGCATCTTTGCCCCTGGGCGCGCGCACAGTATTCGTGCTCCACGACATCGAAGGGTTCCACCACGAGGAGATAGGCAACCTGACCGGGACATCGGCAGGCAACAGCAAGGCCCAGTTGCACAGGGCAAGAAGGCTACTCAGAGAGGTTTTGCGATGATGACCTGTCATGACATCGAGGAGGTGCTGGAGGAGCCCGCGACCGAGGGCATCGAAGGTGAACGGCGCCGGGAGCTCGACCGGCACATCGCGACCTGCGGGAACTGCCGCGAGCTGGCCGCCGCCCAGCGATCGTTGCGCTCGGCGACGGCGGCCCTGCCCCGGCACATCCCTCCCGCCAGGGATCTCTGGCCCGCCATTCTCGCCGCCCACGAGAAGCGGGACCCCCCGGCGGCACAGGGCCGGGGGATCCCGCATGCGCCACGATGGCGGGCGCCGCGCCTCGCCGCCTCGGCGGCGGTGCTCGTGGTTTGCTCGGCGGGGATCATCGCCTGGTTTGTTCGGCCCGCCGCCGGTCCCGGCCACCTCGTCCCGCCCCGCCGGGTGGCCACCGCCGGCCCTGCTCTGCCCGACCTGGGGGCCGCCGAGGAAGAGTTCGCCCGCGCGACGCGGCGGCTCCTGCACGCCCGCCGCGACGAGCTGTCGTCTGAAACGCTCGCGCTGCTCGAGCGGAACCTGTCCGTGATCAACAACGCGATCGCCCAGACGCGGGTGGTCCTGGAACGTGAACCGCGCAACACCGGCGCCGCCCGGGTGTTGACTTCTCTCTATCACCGAAAACTCGATCTGCTGCGGATGGTGACACGGATCCCCCCACGAGCCTGAAAGAACACATGAGGTATATGCCATGAGAAGCTCGACGATTATCAGCTTGACGGTGCTCCTGGCCGGGTCGTTCGCCGCCATCGCTCTGTCCCGGGATCACGTGGTGAAGAACCGGCCCATGTCCCCGCACGGGGTCGTGGCGGTCGAGAACATCGCCGGTTCCATCGACGTGGTCGGATGGGATCGCGATGAACTGGAGGTGACCGGCGATCTCGGGCGTGGGACCGAAGGACTGGAGATCTCCGGCGACGGGGACAACATCACCATCTCCGTCGATGTGATGGACAATCTGAACGATATCGAAGGATCCGATCTGCGGATCCGCGTCCCGCGCGGCGTCCGGCTGGAGATCGGGACGGTCAGTGCCTCGATCACCATCGCCGACCTGAACGGCGATCTCGATCTGGAATCGGTCAGCGGCAACATCGTCGTGCGTGGCCAGCCCGGAAGAATGGATCTGCAGGACATAAGCGGCCGGATCGAGGTCACCTTGCAGGGACCACTCGAGGAGGGAGACTTTCAGACCGTCGCGGGAACCATCATCGTGAACGCGGATCTGGCGCCGGATGCCAGACTCGAGCTCGAATCAGTCAGCGGCGACATCGAGCTGCGCCTCCCGGGCAACGTCTCGGAACAGGTCGAGCTGTCGACCTTCAGCGGCACCATCGAAAACGAATTCGGAACACAACCCCACAAGCCCAGCGACCTGCTTCCCACCAAGGAACTTCGATTCACCCTCGGCGATGGAGACGCGCGGGTAGCGGCACAGACCGTCAGCGGTGATATCGCCATCCGCAAGCGCTGACCCGACGCAAGCCCCCCGCCGCCGGGCGGTGCCGGTGGGTCGGCTGCCGCCCACGCCGGGCGCGGCGCGGGCGCCCGTGGCGGACACCTCATGGACCCGCAGCCACCGGCAAGCGGCCTCCTTGTGAAGCGTGAGGGCGGTTCCCACAGGATCACGTGGCCGGGCCCCTGGGGAGGGCCCCTCCCCGCGGTGGGCCGAGCGTCGATACGCCAGATCGGACAGGTAGGCTTCGACTCCGCCGGCCGTTGATTTCCCCCCGACTGTTGGGTATCTTCGCGCAACCATGCGCCTGCCCGGACGGGAGGCGGACCGTCCCGACTCAGACCGAACGAGACCACGCGCTGGTGGCGCTGCAGCCGGCTCCGGCCGATGCGGTGCAGGCGACCCGCCCCGACAGGCACGGCCGCACGGCTCGGGGCCCGACGGTGTGGCGAGGATTCGAGAGATCGATGACCATCGAAGAGGCAGCCCGCTCGTTGGGAATTCCCGCGGAGAGCGTTCGCCGGTGGATCCGGCAGGGAAAGATCCCCGCGAAGGTGGTCGACGGAGAGTACGACCTGTCGGAGGAGCGCATCTTGCGCTGGGCCCGGCAACACCATATCGGGATCCACCGGGGCGGGTCCGCGCCGTCATCCACGAGCATCCCGCGGCCGGCCCCCGACCTGATCGAGACACTCAAGCGCGGCGGCGTCTTCTTCGGGGTTCCCTCGGAGACCAAGCGCCGGGCGCTGGAGGCCGCCGTATCTCTCGCTCCGATCCCGGATACCATCGACCGGGAGAAGCTGCTCGAACAGATCCTGGCGCGTGAAGCGATGGCCTCGACCGGTATCGGAGGAGGCATCGCCATCCCGCATCCGAGGGCGCCGCAGGGCAACGCCGATTTCGATCCGCTGATCTCCACGTTTTTTCTCCGTGAGCCGGTGCCCTTCAACGCCGTGGATGGCCGGCCGGTTTCCATCCTCTTCCTCATGGTGAGCCCCACCGTGGCGGTCCACCTGCAGCTTCTCTCCGCCCTCTCCTTCCGCCTGCGCGATTCGAGCTTGCGATCGGCTCTGCGCGCCTGCTCGTCCAAGGAGGACTTCGACAAGGCGTTTGCCGGCTCGCGGCCCGAAGGGACCGCCAGGCCGTGAGTCCCGCGGCGAACAGGATCCGATGCCCGCGCCGGGCGGCGGGCGAACCGCGCCCGTCTCCCGCCGCGAGGCCGTGATGGCTTCGGCATCGCGGGCCGGCCTGCTTGTGCGCCTCCTGTCAGCCCTCGA
>JBHHZN010000142.1:0-6580 GCA_046758155.1 Acidobacteriota bacterium
GATCCGCGAGGGACTTCAGGAGGACGTTGTTGGCCTTCCCGAAGATCTTCTCCGCCCTCCTCTGCCTGTATCGCCGATGCTGGTCCTCATCGGCGCTTATCGGATCGATCCAGAGCATGGAGGGATCCCGTCTCAGCGATCGCCGGGTCTCGTGGGCCAGAGCCTCCTGATACCTGTCGAAGAGGCTGGGCACGTTCGCGTGGCTCCCCGGGGCCAGGCCGACCGCATCGAAGGAGATCTTCTCGATGGGGATCGGCGCCATGGCGCGCGCGGACGCGCCGGACCGGCCTCCTGAACGAGCCGCCGCCGGAGTCCCGGGTTCGATGCTCCCCGGGGCCACCCGGACAAGGGGAGCCGGACGGACCTTTTCCCCCGCGGCGCGACCGAGTCCGGAGGCCGCCAGGACGACGGCAAGGTAGAGAGACAGGCGAATGCAGGTGCGAGCGATGATCAGGCCTCCCCTCGTGGGGTTGCGGAGCATCGTGTCCCGTCCCACGAACCGGGAATTCCACGATGATCGAGGCCTATTCCGATGCAAGAAGCATACGACGCTCCCCCGGCATGTCAAGGAATCGATGGCCGGTTGCCGCGATGACTGTGGTGGTTGTTCGGGCTGTTGGGAAGAAAAAGGCCTACCACCCCAGGTCGGAGCGCGGATCGATCGGATTGAGGCGATCGAACTCTTCGATGATTTTCCTGGATTTTGTGCTGATCTTGGCTGGAGTGACGATTTGCAGCACCACGATCTGGTCCCCTTCGGCCCCGTTGGGTGAGGGAACACCCCGCCCGCGCAGGCGCAGCCTGCGGCCGCTGCTGCTGCCGGGGGGCACCTTCAATGTCACGCGCCCGCCGATGGTGGGGACTTCCACGGTGGTTCCCAGCGCCGCCTCGGCGACGGTGAGGGGGAGATCGAGAAGGATATCGGCCCCTTGGCGGCGAAAATACGGGTGCGGGCGTACACGCAGGTGGACGTACAGGTCACCCGGTGGGCCGCCCTGCCAACCGGCCTCTCCCTTGCGGGGCACGCGCACCTTGGCGCCGTCGTTCACACCCGCCGGGATCTTGACCTTCAACGTTTCCGTCACGCGGATCCGGCCCGACCCGCCGCAATCCAGGCATTGCAGGGAGCGGCCCGGCCGGCGGCCGGTCCCTCCGCACGACTCGCAGGCCACGGTGCGTGCCAGCGGGACCCTCAACACCGTGCCGCGGACGGCCCCCTCGAAGTCGATCGCCGCCTCGTACTGCAGGTCGGCCCCGCGGGAAGCGCGAAATCCTCCCCGCTGTCCGGAGAACAGGTCACCGAAAATATCGGCCAGGTCTCCGAACTCGAAGCTGCCGAAGATATCGCCCGGACCGCCGGGCCCACCGCCCGATTGGAAGAAGGACTCGAAATCCACGTCGCCGCGTTCCCACTGACGGCGCTTCTCCGGATCGGAAAGAACGGCGTAGGCCTGGGAGAGTTCCTTGAACTTTTCCTCGGCGCGCTTGTCACCGGGGTTGAAATCCGGATGGTACTTCTTGGCCAGTCGCTTGTAGGCCGAGCGGATCTGCTCGTCGGATGCTCCCGGCTTCAGTCCCAGGATCGCGAAATAGTCCTTCTTCATGGCGGCTCAAACGTTGGGCGAAGGGGGCAAGGTAGGCTCACAAAGATCATAAAATGGGCTCCTCTCGAGTGTCAAGCGGCTCTCATCACCGGGTGCGGGCGTGTATGGTAGGATCGGTGCATTCCCACAGAGCCGTGCGTCCGGCAAGCCGGCCCGGAGGAATCTTGAAGCGAACCTGGGTATTCCTGGTGGTTCCGATCCCACTTCTCGCGCTATTCTCCTCCTGGCCCGGGGGCCCCGGGGCGGCCGCGGCGCAGGCTCCCGAGCAAACCACGAAGCGGCGTCTCCTTCCCGAGCAAGACCCGAACTTCCAGCGGTTGCTGGAGCGTCTCGCCGATCGCGCCGATCTTTATCGCAAGAGCGCCTTGGGGTTCACCTGCCGAGAAGTCGTGCTCCAGACCAAGTACGACATCGAGACATCGGGGTACCGCAAGAGCTCACGCACCATGTACGACTATCTGTTCGAGCGGCGCCCCAACGGGAAACTCCGGGAGCTGCGGGAACGCCTCGTGGACAAGGGCAACGGGAAAATCAAGAGACGTCGGGCCGACTTCGACCCGCCGGTACCTCCCGCGTACATGTGGTCCTCGATCTTCGCCCGCGAGAATCGCGGGCGCTTCCATTTCAGGCCCGCCGGGCAGGTCGTCCGGGCCTACCGCCTCCTGAACATCATCAATTTCATCGGCACAGCTCCCAACCCGGGTGGCGCCAAGATATCCGGCTGGAGCGGCCAGGTGGCCGTCGATGAGAAGACACTGAACCTCTGGTCGGTCCGGGCGGAGCCGAGCGGGCAGGATGTCCGGCTCGAGGTCGAGATCCGCCGGTACAACAAGGCGTTCGCGATCGCCGGTGTGCCCCTGGCGAGTCGCCCCCACGGCTGGCGGTTGGATGTCACCTTCGGCTTCGAACTCAAGGGGCTTTCGTATCCGACCGAGCAGGTTTTGAGCATGACCTCGCTTTCGCGCAGCCAGCGCATGAACGTCGAGAAGAAGATCTCCTTCCGGTACGAGCGGTACCGATTCTTCGGTGTCGGAGTCGAAGCCGAGGTGACCGGAACCGAGGACACCACCGAGCACAAACCCTGAGACTGTGACGCCCGGCGCGCGCCGGCGCCTCAGGCCCCTAGGACCGCAGGGCGTCGATGACGTCGAGAGCCCTTTCGGCCTTGCCGAACGGAGCCGATACCTGGGCTCCCTGCACCAAGGGAGCGACACGCCGGAGGGTTTCGCGCGCGATCTCGATCCCCTCCTCCCGTGAAGCGCCCGGCGCCCGCTGTTCAGCCGCGCGCATCCGTTCCAGGATTTCCTCCGGCACATGCACACCGGGGACCTCGTTGTTCATGAATTCCGCGTTCCGAAGAGAAGCCAGAGGCCAGATCCCCGCGATGACGGGAATGCGGAAGCGTTCGATCCTCTGGAGGAAGGACTCGAGCTGCCCCACGTCGAAGACGGGCTGTGTCACCGCGAACTCGGCTCCCGCCTCCACCTTGTACTCGAACCGGCGCAGCTCGTGATCCAGATCCATGGCGCCGGGGTTGGCCCCCACCCCGACGAGGTATCCCGTCGGTTTACCGATCGGGTTACCTCCCAGATCGAGCCCGTGATTCAGACGCGTCACCATGTTGGTCAGACCGATGGCATCAACATCGAACACGGCGGTGGCGTCCGGGTAGTCGCCCAGCTTGGGCGGGTCCCCCGTGATGATGAGGATGTTGCGCAGCCCGATGGCGTAGGCACCCAGCAGATCCGCCTGCATTCCCAGCAGATTACGGTCGCGGCAGCAATAATGAAGGATCGTCTGGATCCCGATATCGCGCTCCATCATGAGCGCCAGGAACATGGGACCCATCCGGGCCGACGCGCGCGCGCCATCCGGGATGTTGATCGCATCCACGCCGTGGTCCGCGAGGAATCGCGCTCGTGCGAGCACCTTCGTCGGATCGGTTCCCTTCGGCGGATTCAGCTCCACCGAGGTCACGAACTCCCCGCGGGAGATCTTGGCGGCCAGCTTGGACTTTTCGGCCTGCCGCACCGGTTCGATGGCGATCTTCTGCGCCGAGGGAACGAAGATCTCGACACGTCGCTGGGCCGGCCGCAGCATACGCACCGATTTGAGGATCGCCTTGAGGTGCTCGGGCGATGTGCCACAGCAGCCCCCCACGATCTTCGCGCCCGTCTGGATATAGCGCTTCGCGAACGTACCCATGTACTCCGGCGAGCAAAGGTAGATGTTTCGTCCCTCCACGTTGCGCGGCATACCGGCATTCGGCTGGACGCTGACGGGCCGGGAGATCACCTTGAGGATGCGCTCGACCGCCTTCAGCATGACGAGGGGGCCCACGCTGCAGTTGACCCCGACGATGTCGGCTCCCCACTCCTCCAGCTTTCTCGCGAACACTTCCGGCGCCGTCCCGTACAGGCTGCTTCCGTCCTCCTGCAGGGTGATGTGGGCGGCCAAGGGCAGGTCGCAGACATCACGCGCGGCGAGGATCGCTTGGTGGATCTCGTTCAAGTCCGAGAAGGTTTCCAGCGAGATCAGATCGACGCCGGCCCCGGCGAGGACCGCCAGCTGCTCGCGGAACACCTCGCGGGCTTCGGCCAGCGCCGTGGCGCCCCAGGGTTCGATCTTGATCCCCAGGGGGCCGACCGAGGCCGCCAGGTAAACGTCATCGCCCGCGATCTCGCGAGCCAGCTCCACCCCGGCGGCGTTGATCCGTTCGACCTGCTCGTGCAAGCCGTGCTTCTCGAGCTTGCACCGGTTCGCGCCGAAGGTGTTAGTCTCCAGGACATCCACGCCCACTTTGCGATACGAACGGTGGACGTCCCGGACGAGGTCCGGATTCGACACATTCATCTGATCGAAGCAACGGTTGATGAACACGCCCTTGGCGTACAGCTCGGTGCCCATCGCCCCGTCGAACACGACGATGTTGCTGCTCATGTACTCGCGAAAAGATGGTCTCACGGTTCCTCTTGTATAATGTGCCGGGATTATACGTGGTAGCCCGATCGGCCGCAACGGACGCCACCGGTTGCTCGAGGAGACAACACATGCGCCAGAAACCCCTTGCCGACGCCCCGATCATGCCACTCGCCCTGCCGAGGCTCGTCCGACGTCCTGCACGGTGGGGCGGCGACGCTTGATCGACTTTCTGGAGCCTTCGCGGCTGGCCGAATGCGCCGTGTGGTTCGTCGTCTTCCTCTTCTCCCTGACCCTGCACGAAGCGGCCCATGCTTGGCTCGCGCGCCTCGGCGGCGACGACACGGCTTACCTCGGGGGGCAGGTGTCCTTGAGCCCCCTGCCTCACATTCGGCGCGAGCCGGTCGGCACGATCATCGTACCCATCGCCAGTTTCTTCCTGATGGGCTGGATGATGGGGTGGGCCAGCACGCCCTTCGACCGGGACTGGGCCCGGCGGCATCCCCGGCGCGAGGCGGCGATGTCGGCCGCCGGTCCCGCCGCCAACCTCCTGATCGCCCTGGCCGCGATGCTGTGCATGCGTCTTCTGGTGCAGGCGGGCCAGTTCGTCCCCCCGCCGGATGGATCCCCGCTGGGCTTCAGCAGGTTGGTTCAACCCGCACCCAATCTCGGCGGGCTGTCCCTGCTGTGGCCGGCGGCGGCCGCCTTGTCGATCGCCATGACCCTCAACGTGCTCCTGTTTTTGTTCAATCTTCTGCCGATCCCACCGATGGATGGAAGCGGCGTGTTGCACGGATTGTTTCCCGACTCGATCGGCCGGTGGCTCGACACGTTGCAGCAAAACCCGGTCATCGGGCTCGTGGGGGTGCTCATCGCCTGGCGCCTCATCCCCTATCTCTTCCAGCCGGTTTTCGCCGTGCTGATATCGTTCGTCTACCAGGGTTTCTGAAGGGACGAATCGATCGGACCGGCCGCGTACAGCGCCACCTGTCCCGCGTGGGATGTCTCGCGCAGGAACAGTCTCAGCAGGAGGAACGACTGGGCGGCGAAGAGGCCGAGGAGGAGACCGGGCACCGAATTCCGACCGATGAGGCCGTCGACGGGGAGGTAGATCATCAAGGCGAGGCACTGCAGGAGGACCGTCCAGATCTCGAGGGTCCAGACCTTCACGGGATGGAGCAGGACGAACCACAGGCCCGCCCGCAGGGCCGCCAGCATCGACCGCTCCGTTCTCACGATCGCGTGTACCCGCGCGTAGTCGACGGCAAGCGTGACCAGATCGAACAACACGAGAAACAGCACGGCGCGGCCCAGCGTCAACAGCAGGCCCACTCTTTCGTCCGTGACACGTTCGAGCAGATCCCGCAGGGCCAGCTCCAGGTGCGTGTTGACCATGCGGTGGACGAACCAGTACAGCGGAAGCGACAGCACGAAGAGCCAGGCGAACCGCGCGAACCACAGCCGGCACGAAGTCATGAATCGGTCCATCGAACGGCCTTCCAGCGTGTCCCGGTAAGCCTGCAGCAGCCCGCCCGAAAAGAAGCATCCGAGCAACGCCGCAAGGAATCCCACGAGGCCGATGAGCTCCACGGTGCGGGCGAACGCATCCGCCTGCGATGTCGTCAGGTCCACCCACCAGGGCATGTCGAAGCGCCGGGTCAGTTGCTCGGAGGCGGGATGATGGGCGAGGGAACCCTCGAACGGGCCCAGCAAGGGCCAGACGGCCACAACGGCCATCACGAGATTAGCGGCCAGGAGCCAGAGTAGAAGACGCGCGTTACCCAGGGCCGCTCTCAGGCCCGACCACCAGGCCACGGCCCCGCCCGGGAGGGTTCGCCCGCTCATGAAACCCCCGAGTAGAAATAAAGAACATGCTGCATCCACTGCAGGACACGGCTCCACCACTTGAGACCGGCCAGCGAGTTGCGTTCGCGCGAGCGGCTGTTGTTCGACCGGTTGACATCGAGCGCCATCGTCTCCTCCGGATCGACGCGGGCCTCCTCGAGGCGGAGACCTGTCTTCTTGTAACGGATCCAACGGTACCGTCCGTCCCACAC
>JBHHZN010000143.1:0-6500 GCA_046758155.1 Acidobacteriota bacterium
GCATGGCGCCGGCGCGGAGAGCGCCGCCATCGGGACGGCAGGTCCCCGCTTGACCAGCCTCACGCTATCCCGGCACGGGCAAGCGCCCCCGGGGGACGGGCCCGGAGCCGGGCGAAGGAGGGGCTTCACTCCGTCGAGGAGCGATCCGCCGGCTCGGGAAGATGGGGCTGGGGAACCGCCCGCCCCTCCTGGTAGGAAAAACCGATCTCCTCGTTCCACTGGAACTTACGATCGATGATGATGGCTTCCTTGATGCAGAAAGTCTCGCAGACGCCGCAGCTCACGCAGGTCTTCTCATCCACGGTGGCGATTTTCGCCGTCATGTGGTGCGCCGTCCCGTCGGAGTCCGGGGCCGGGATCAGCGAAATGCAATCGAACGGGCACGTGTCGATGCAGTACTCGCAGCCCGAGCACAGTTCCGGGATGACCACAGCCTTGGGAATGTCCTTGGCCTTGATCCGCTTGACGAGATCTCCGTACTGGTCGACGATCGCATCGTAGGGACAGAAAATCCCGCAAACACCGCAATTGATGCACAGCTCCGGCTCGATGGTGTACATGTCCTTCTTCTTTCCCGAGATGGCATTCGTCGGGCACTTGATGTCGCAGATCGAGCAGCCGACGCACTCGGAGGTGATGTAATGCGCCCGCCATTCCACGCCGGCGTCCTGTGGCGACGGGACGGGCGTCGCCTTGTGCGCCTCCACCGTCTTGTGCACGCCGCCGGCCTGGGCCGTACTGTCGGCCTTCGGGAGCTGGATCACCAGCATCTTGTTCCAGTAGCGCGTGGAAAAAGTGTGCACCGGGGCGGTCAGATCGAAGTGCAGGGAGAACTCGCGCGGAAAATCCGGCAGGATGTCGCATAGCTTGGAAACCGCGGGATCCTCCATGCTGGCCCGGACGAGCAGCACGTTGTCGCTCAAGGTGACCTGCAGACGGTAATCGGGCATCACGTCCGGCATCCCGTAGCGGTACTTCAACGGGTGGTTCGGAACCACCGTCGGCATCAGGACCGTCACGAGGAAACGGCGCTCCTCCTCGAGGATCTCGTGGACCGCTCCCCTGCGCCGCTCGGACTCCACCGGGTCATCGGGGTCATCCTTGTGGATCAGCCACGCAGCTTCCCACCCCTCGACCTCGGTCAGCCCATCGAGTGTCACATCCGCCAGTTGAGGCATGTCCTGAAGGTATCTCAGCCTTCCGCAGGGGTCAAGGGAAGGATGGGCAGATCGAGGATCTTGGCGATCAGTTCATTGGCTTGCACGGCTTGTTCCTCCGGTTCATCTTTCGTCGCCTGCACCATGAAACGGATCCTCATCCTCGCGCGTCGGTTCAGGTCCTCCTGCAGGAAACCGGTCGATTCTCTCGCGAGTTCCAGGAAAAAACCGCGCTCGGAGTAATTGAACACACCGGTGATCTCGACACGGGTCCCCTTCGCCAGGACGATCTTCCCTGCGGGATTGTAAAAATGCATGCCCTCTGCATCGAACATCGGAACGTGCACGACGGGATGGTAAGGCTCGCGAAGATCCATCTTCAGCGTGAACACCTTTGAACGATAATCGACAACGATCCGTTGCAGCAGTGAGCTCGGCACACAAGAGGGTCGATCCCCGAGGCACAGCATGGCGGCCGTCACCAGCGGAAGCATCAACGCCGACCGCAACTTCGCCCGAGGGGCTCGAACACGCCCGGGTGATCCGGTATAACATCTCATTCCGTCACCGCTTAGAGTCTCAACACCCCGACTTTTCCTCACGGTTTTCCACAGATCCTGTGGAAAGCGCGAGGCCCTGATTCTATCAGTCCGGCCGATCGACGTCACCTTGACACGGCGTGAAGGATCTTCCTACGATTCCTGTATTCGCTTCTTCTCCGTGACGATCGCGTCCGGGCGGAGGCTCCGTGACCGACTGGACCGGAAGCAGATCTCCTACTACCGGATCATCCAACAGCTCGGATCCGGAGGAGTCGGCGTCGTTTATCTCGCCGAGGACCTCAACATCGGCCGGCAGGTCGTGCTGAAGGTTCTCAGGGCCGACCTCGTGACCGACTCGCGCGTGGAGGAGCGGTTCCGACGAGAAGCGCGGGCCTGCGCCTCGATCAGCCATCCGAACATCACGACGATTTTCGAGGTTGATAAGGACCAAGGCATTTCATATATCTGCATGGAGTTCGTCGAGGGCCGGACGCTGCGCGCGATCTTGCGGGAACGGAAGATGTTGCCGCCGCCGGAGGTCATCCGGATCGCC
The DNA here is from genome assembly GCA_046758155.1 of Acidobacteriota bacterium. Lineage (GTDB taxonomy): Bacteria > Acidobacteriota > Polarisedimenticolia > JACPZX01 > DASXTC01 > JBHHZN01. The sequence continues at coordinate 2,253 of JBHHZN010000143.1, forward strand.
GCGGGAATCGCGGAGGCCCTCGCCGCCGCCCACGAGCGCGGCGTGGTCCACAGGGACATCAAGCCCGAGAACATCATGATGAAACCCTACGGGGGAATCAAGGTGCTCGACTTCGGGCTGGCCACATTCACCCTTAGCCTCCTGCAACCACTGGACATCGGCTCCCTGAAGACGGTGGACCGGCTCACATCCGAGGGGATGGCCGTCGGCACTCTGCATTACATGTCTCCCGAGCAGGCTCGCGGATCGGAGGTCACGCCGGCCTCCGACATCTTCTCGCTCGGCGCGGTGCTATACGAGGCCCTCGCCGGTATGCCCCCCTTCCGCGGCGACAACTCCCTGGCGGTCATGCACGCGATCTTCTACGACGAGCCCCCGGCGCTCGCAGCCCTTCGCCCCGAGACGCCCGCGGAATTCGAACGGCTGATCGCCCGGACGCTCAGGAAAGATCCCGCTCGAAGGATCGCTTCAGGCGGGCAACTGCGCCGCGAGTTGTCCCCGTTCCTGCCCGGCAAGCCGGCCGAGGCGGCCACCGCATCGCCCGGGATGACCGCCGGCCCCCTCCCCGGCCGCCCGGCGAGGGAATCCCCGACCGACCAGGAGATAGAAGCGGAGAGCCTCGGCCGAGGATTCCTCGCGGAGATCGTCGGCCGAGACAGGGAGATGGCCGCTTTCTCGGCTCACATGGAGCGAGCCTTCTCCGGCCACGGCTCGCTCGTGCTGATCGCGGGAGAAGCGGGCATCGGCAAGACCCGGCTCGTCGAGGAGCTGGCCCGATCCGGACAGCAACGAGGCGCGCGTTACGTGGCCGGGCGGTGCCTGTTTCGGGAGGGCAGCCTGCCGTACCACCCGTTCATCGAGGCCGCCGGCTCTCTGGTGCACCATCTCGGCCTGAGGGACGCCTCCGATTTCGACAACTACATCCACGAGCGGCTCCCCGCCCTGGCGGGCCGGCTGCCCATCCTCAGGTCGTTCCTGCACCCGGCGGGGGAGGAGACCACGTCGCTGATAGCGAGCAAGGAACACCTGCTGGATGCCATCAGCGCGTTGTTCATCGAGATCGCGCGCGATAGACCGCTCATCCTCCATATCGATGATCTGCAGTGGGCCGACGAGGCGACTCTCGATCTGCTCCTCTACCTGGCACGCAACTGCGGGGAATCCCATGGGTTGATAGTCGGCACCTACCGTCCCGACGAGGTACCCGGCAGCCATCCGCTCAGCCGGTTGAAGGAGCGCATGAGCACCGGTGATCCGGTCGACGAGATCCGACTCGAACGACTGGGCAACGAGGCGACGGCCGGGATCGTCTCCTCCGCGATCCGCGGGGCCGAGCTCCCGGCGGAGTTCCTCGAGCGCTTGCATGCCGGGACGGACGGCAACCCGTTCTACATCCTCGAGACGCTCAAGCTGCTCGTCCAGGACGGCTTCCTGGTGCGACAGGATGACCGGTGGGCGCTGGCGGGCCCGGTTGAACGCATCCAGATCCCGGGCCGCGTCAGGGACGTCGTCTCACGCCGGCTCGAGAAGGTACCGGACACCGACAGGGAGGTACTCCAGGTCGCCTCGCTCGAGGGCATGGTGTTTCATTCCGGCACCCTCGCCTCCTGCCTGGAGCTGAGCCGGATCAAGATCCTGGGCGCTCTTCAGCGAGCCGAGAAACAGCATCGGCTCGTTCATGCCGAGGAGAACCGCTACACTTTCGATCATCCCATCATCCGGGAGATCCTCGCCGAGACGATCATCCCCGAGCTGAGGCGCGAGTATCACCGTCTCATCGGGGAGTTCCTCGCATCGCACCGCTCGGGCAGACCCGGCGAAGACGCCGCCATCGCCTACCAGCTCCTGGAAGCGGGAGAGGACACCTCGGCGCTGCCGTTCCTCCTGGATGCCGGGGACCAGGCGCGCCGTCTCTACGCGAACGCCGAAGCGATCGCCCTGCTGAACCGCGCCGAGGAGATCCTGCACGGCGAATCGGGCCGCGCCGGCACGGCCTCGGGCGCGCCATCCGCGGACGCCGAGTCGGCCAGGCAGTTACTCCGCCTGCACAAGGAACGAGGCCGACTCCACCTGAGGCTGGGGCACCACGACGAGGCGCTGAAGGACCTGCAGCGAATGAACCGCCTGGCGACCGAAGCCGGCCTCGGGCAGCACCAGGCCCACTCTCTGTGCCTGATGGCCGAGCTGCGCTATGCCATGGGCGAGTACGACCACGCCCTCGACCTATCGCGAGACGCCCATGATCTGGCCACCAAGATCGACGACAAGCGCAGTCTTTCCCATGCACTGCGGTTGATGGGGGCGATCCATTTCTACCGCGCCGAGTACGACGAGGCCATCAAGGCTCACTACGACTCCATCGCCATACAGAAGGAGCTGGACGATCTTTCCGGCTACGCCGACAATCTCGGCAAGATCGGCAACATTCACCTCCTGCGAGGCGAGCGGGACAAGGCCGAGGCGGTCTACTCCACCGCTCTCGCGCTGGGCCGCCAGTCGGGCAACCGGCTCGTCGAGGCCGAAGCTCTCAACAACCTGGGCCTGATGTACTACTACGGCGGCGCGGCGGCGCCCGCCCTCGACCATCTCGAGCGATGCCTGACGCTCAAGCGCGAGATAGGCGACCAACGCGCCATCACCAGAACCTTGAACAACCTGGCCCTGGTCCAGGAGATGATGGGCGATTTCCGGGCGGCCGTCGCCACGCACAAGGAAGCCCTCGTCATCATCCGGGCTTTGAACGACCAGGGCACCTTGATCCCGACCCTGAACAATTTCGGAAACGTGCTCGAGAAGATGGGCCGGTACGGCCAGGCATTGTCGGTTTGCCGCGAGAGCCTGGACACCGCGGAAGCGATCGGCGATCGCTGGGTGATGCCTTACGCGCTCAACAGCCTGGGACAGGTCCTCCTGTGGTTGAACCAGGTCGCGCAGGCGGAAGCTCTCTTCGAGCGCGCCCTGCGGACCGCTCGCCGGTCAGGCCACCGCGTGGTGGAATGTCTCAGTCTGAAAAACCTGGGCGCGGCCCGCCGTGAGGCCGGTCGGCCCGAGGACGGGCTCGCGCTTCTCGGGCAGGCGCTGGAGCTGGCGCGTGACCTGACAGCGCGAGACAGGCAGTGCGAGATCCTTTACCTGATGGGCCAGCTTCACGCCGATCGCGACGACCCCAAGCGGGCCTCCGCCTGCTCGCGCGAGCTGGCCGGGCTGGTCGCCGAGCTCGGGCTGCGGGAAGCCACTCTCAAACACCTGCATCTCTCGGGACGCCTCGCCGCGATGCTCCGGGACAGGCCGGAAGCCGGGCGGATCCTCGCGCAAGCCGTCGCGCTGGCGGGCGAGCTCGGCCTGAAGGAGGTCGCATGGCGTGTGCTCTACGATCGAGCGCTCGCGCTGGGAAGCGGTCCTGAATCGGCCGACGAGATCAAGCGCGCCGCGAGCATCCTCCGAGAAGTCGCTGCCACCACCGGCTCGGCGGACCTCTCGACCTCCTATCTTGCTCATCCACTTCGGAGGAAGGTCCTCGCGCTGGCCGACTCCACGCCTCGCGCCGATTGATCAGCACACATTTCTCGTTGCGCAGCCGGGTGGCTAGCCGTACCTTCAGTAACAATCGTTCCGGGTCTCGGGGGGAGGTCCGTGACATCCAGTAAAGGGCACGGGCCACTTTTGTGGTGTGGACCGCACGCGCACGGTCGCGACCGGCGGAAGATGCCGGCGTGACCGGGGATCCGCGTGGATGAGGTGGCCGACTGCCCACAATCCCGGGGGGGAGATATGGACAAAAGCGCCACGAAACACCGCAGCTCATCCGGTTGCAGACGGGGGTTGAGCCTTCTCGTCGCGACCCTGCTGCTTCTCGCGATTTCCAGGGTTCCGGCCGGCGTCGGAACACACGGGAGGACCCTGACGAGCTCGGGCGGAGGGTCCTTCGGGGCAAGCTTCAACCCGGACATCTCCATCACACCACCCGCGGGGACGACGGGCGGCCAGGTGCGGGACATGATCGTCGCTGGAATCAACGCCACGGCGACCGGATTCCAGGCCGCGCCGGTCACCGATCCCGACGATCCCCTGGCTGCCGCCTTCGAGGTCCGCAGGACCAACGGGCAGGATGTCCGCCGGCTGGCCGTCTGCGAGGATGACCCCAACTTCCAGAACATCGGGGTACATTTCGGCAACGGCCGTTCGCAGGCCTTCATCAGCATGCCGGCCGTGGTGGCCAGCGATGGGATCTTCCGCCTGCAAGTCAAG
>JBHHZN010000144.1:0-6454 GCA_046758155.1 Acidobacteriota bacterium
GGACCCATGAGGCAGGCATCGCGGTCTCGTCTTGCCGGACAGACGCATCCTCGTTCTCCCGTGTCACACACCGGACGTTGCATTCGCGTCGATGCTCCTGCTCGTGCTTTCCCGGTGCGGTACAGTATCACGATCGCGTGGTGAGGCGATACATCTTCCGCCGATCATTGTCCGTTCGCCCGCTCGTCCGGTGCGAGCTGGCTACTGGGAAGGGGACCACCGGATGTTCAGCCACTCGGGGACAACCTCGAACCAGGGTGGCGATGCGGAAGACACATCGCCGTCACACCGAGCCTTCTGTTCGTTCGGGCCCCCGTCGATGCCGTCAAGCTGTCGGATACCGGCCGGCCCTGCGGGGAGGACAGTGGGCTCGGGTTCGCCCGCCCGGGAGAGTCGAGCCCAGGCCGCGATGAGGGCGCCGCCCGTACGAGCGGGGGGGATGTCGGCCGCAGGCCGGGGGGATACGGACGATAGGACCCGACGGATCCTCCCATCATGGGGCGGGAGAGGAGGGTTTGCAATTCCATCGAGGGACAGGATAGATTGCACGGTGCCTCGGGTGTCTCGCCATTCCCGACGCTTGGAGGACGCAATGACCAGCATCGGGAACGTGATCTGCCTCACGCCCCAAGATTCCTACATGGTGGACGAACCCATCCGCAAGAAGGGTTTGCTCAGACGCCTGGAGCGCCTGACGGGACCGTTCGTTCGCAGCCCCGGCGTGGGATTTCCCTATTTGATCGGGTTTCTGCGCGCGAAGGGTGTCCTGGACGGCGGCACGCGCGTCGTGGTGCAGCACGATCGTATCGAGGGGCCGACTCCTTTCGGGGAGATCCTCGACGAGAAGGTCGCCTTCGATCGCGGTGACCACGATGTTCTGTTCCTGACCTCCTACACCAACTCCATCCGCGAAGCCTACCGCCGCGCGCGGGAAGCGCGGGCGGCGTACGCCGCCAGAGGGAAGAAACTGACCATCGTTCTGGGCGGGGCCCATGCGTCGGCCGTGAAGGACGAGGGGACGCGGCTGGAGCACGTCGACGCGGTGGTGGCGGGCGAAGGGGAGTGGGCCGCGGCGGAGCTTCTCGATGATAGTCGCCGGCACGATGGCGTCAAACCGCTGTACCAGGCGGCGTTCTCCAGGATCCGTGTTCGCGGGGCGCTCACCATCGACATGGAGATCTGGCAGAATCTGCGGCCCGTCCCGCAGCAGATCCTCGCCTCCAGCACCCTGGCGCGAGGCTGCAAGCTCGATTGCCACTTCTGCGCCGTCAAGCTCACCAACGGCCCGACCATCCGCAACCGTGATGTCAGGGACGTGGTCGACGAGATCCGGGCCCAGGGAACCAGATTCAGCCGGGACGACATCGGTCGGGCCGGCCCCGGATTCTTCAACACGTTGGTCAAGACTCTAGTCAAGATGCCGATCCTGGGCCGGCGCTACGGCGATCGGTTCATCGCCCGTCTCGGCCCAGGCTACACGCAGCAGTTCTTCTTCTGGGATGACAACCTGTACAACGCTCCAGGCTCGCTGCGAGCGCTGTGCGAGGCCATCAAGCCTCTCGGCCGCCTCTGGGGAGCCCAGCTCACGATGGATATCGCGGAGAAACCCGACCTCTTGCGGCTCGCCTACGAGAGCGGCTGCCGCGATCTCTTCCTGGGCATCGAATCGGTCAACCAGTCGGCGATCGATGGAATCGACAAGTGGTCCAATAATACCGTCGGCATGAAGGAGAAGATCCGTCGCGTGCACGATGCCGGCATCAAGGTGATGGGGGCGTTCGTGTTCGGCCTGGAGGGGGATACACCTTCGGTTTTCGACGAAACGCTGGAATTCATCGACAAGACGGGCATCGACTTCGTGGTCGCCAACATCATCCAGCCCTACCCGGGAACGGGTACGTTCCAGGACGCTGTCGCCACCAGGAGCTTTCTTCCGTGGGCGGACCGTCCGGCCGACGCGGACGTGGCGATGGACTACAACTGGCCGCTGTTCGACGGTGCCCACGTGCTGATCCGGCCCAAAGGGATGAGCGTCGAGCAGTTGCAGGAGGGGTACTACTATTTCCTGCGCTCGACGTACTCGCTGGGCGGCATCGCCCGGCGGTTCCGCGGGGAGCCGACCGACATCTCTGCGGCGATCTCCCATTTCGCGCGTAACTACCTGCTGAGCCGTTACGGTATGTCCAAGACGGCGCACGCCATCCGTCGAAAGAAGGGCAGGCCGGTCAGACGTGGGGAACGGGCGGCGCCCGCCGCGGCCGACGAAGCCATGGTCCCTTCCCCGGAGCTCTCCGCATCGGGGGGCCGGATCGCTTAGTCGCGTCCCGGACACCATGCGTCACCGGCGGTGACATCCCGGGCAGTGTCCGATGGCTCCCGCGGGCCCCCTCCTTCCCTTCACGTCATGAGCAGGGCGACTTCTTGGAGGTCCCCGTCTGGTCTAGGATACGAGGACTTGTTGTACGCCGGGTGAGAGGCGCTTGTGACTCGAGAAGGCCCCGGGGAGTTTCGCAGCGTGAAGTTCAAGCCGGAATGGCTCCCGCACTTGCATCGGTTCAGGGCGAGGGAACTCGAGATGGCCTTCCGCGATTGTCCCGGCAAGCAGTTCGTGTCGGGTCTCGAGCTCGGAGCCGGGGATGGGTTTCAAAGCGTTCTCCTTTCGCGGTACGTCACCCGTCTCGTCAGCACCGATTACGACCCCGCGATCCTGCGAAACGAACAGACCGAGACGATCAGCTACCGGACCTGCGACGCCGAGCGTGTCGATCGGGGCTTCGCGCCGGGGGAATTCGATCTGGTGTACTCCTCCAATCTGCTCGAGCATCTGTCTGATCTCCCCAGGGCGCTCGAGGCCATGCGCACGGTCCTGGCCGATGATGGCCTCGCCATCCACATAGTGCCGAGCCCGTTCTGGAAGATCTGCCACCTGGCGCTTCATGTGCCCAACAGGATCCTGGTCATCCTGGAGAGGCTGACCGGAAAGGGAGGCGTGGCGGCCGCCATCCGGAAAATCAAGGGCTCGGGTCAGCGAGCTGCAACCATCGGGAGGGCGGATAACAATCCGAAGGTGAGCCGGCGGCCGCGATCCTCCTGGAGTCGCATGCTCGTGCCGGAGCCACACGGGGCCGCCGCCGGCCACCTGGAGGAGTTGCGGATGTTCCGACGATCGCACTGGACGAGACGGTTCCTGCAGGCGGGCTTCAGCGTGGTCGCGATCAGGAAGGGCCCCGTGGCATCCGGGTACGGATTCGGCCTCGATCGGCTGCGACGGTTCCTGGAAGGGATCGGCCTCACATCGGAGTTCATCTACGTCGTCGTCAAGAAAGGCACCGTGAGCCGCCACCAGAGTTACTTCCTCTAGGTTCCACCCGAGGAGGCGATGCATCGGCGGCGGGTTCCGGACGTGGAATTGGACGACGGCGCGGAGTTGACCCGGAGAACCAAGAAAAGGTCCAATGGCGGGCGGGAGGATCGGATCGATCGCCTCCCACGGGATGAGGACGGATGCGACAACCGTTGCTGAGTGAGATCAGCAGAAGACGCAAGCTGCGGCTGCTCACGAGACACCTGCGGCCGGGCCGATCGGTTCTCGAGGTGGGCGCAGGGTCGGGCTGGTTCGCCGGCCAGATGCGAGCCCACGGCTACAAGGTCACCACGATCGATCTCGTCGGTCCGGCCGACATCGTCGGAGACGTCAATCAGTGGAGACGGCTGGGCTTGCCCGAGCACTCCTTCGATGCGGTTGTGGCCCTCGAGGTCATCGAGCACGTCGATTGCCTGGAAGCCTTGTCCTCTCTTTGCAGGATAGGGGGCCTGATCCTGCTCTCCTCCCCGCATCCTCGGTGGGACTGGGCCATGAAGATCCTCGAGAGCGTCGGCCTGACGCAGAGACGAACTTCCCCGCATATCAACCTGACGGATTTCAGAAGAATCAGGCTGCCCGCCATCGAAAGAAGGCGCCCCATGCTCATCCATCAAGTGGCGGTCTTCAGAAACGAGGACCGGGCCGCCGCCTCTCGCGCCTGACCGCAGGGCGACGAGGTGTCTCGATGCCCGATCGATCGCGCCGTGATAAGCAGAATCGCGCGCCGATCGCGCATACCACGCCGGCGCTCGAACCGGCCGGAGGCTCCTCCGTTCCCGCCAGCAACGAGAATCCCGAGGACCGCGAAAAGTTGCCCTTGACATGGTTTTGTTCGATTGGCTATATTCGGCGCATCCCCGCCTGAGTAGAAGTGGTTGTACTCAGTTCCCATCGCTCCACTGGGAAACCGTAAGGTGGTCCGGAGCGCCCCGCCTCCTTGAGCTGAGAAACAGTCTCCCATCGCTATCCTCATAGGGAGGGCTGACTTCGTGGGCCAGGCAGCCACCGCGACAGCGGCTGATTCCGTCAACGAGCGCCGGCGCCCGGCCGCTTCCGCCAGGGGGACAGTCAGCCCCAGACGGGTGGCGTTCCTCATGGTCTGCGGGGTGCTTGTCGGTATCAACCTCGCAGGTGCTCACTACTACTGGGCGCCGCTGGCCGTCAAGATGCGCCACCCGATGCATGCGTGGCTCAAGCCGACGGGCTACATCGGTCAGGCGCTGGGTTTTTTGGCGGCGGCCCTCTTTCTCTTCCTGTGGTTTTATCCCCTGAGGAAGCGTCTCGGAAGCAAGCTCGCCTTCACCGGGAGCATGGGAGCATGGCTGGACTGGCACGTGACGGCCGGCCTGCTCGTCCCCTTCGTCGCGGCAACGCACGCGGGCTGGCGTTTCATGGGCATGATCGGTCTCGGGTACGCGGCGATGCTCATCGTGTTCCTGAGCGGCCTGTTCGGCCGTTACCTGTACGCGCGCATACCGCGGCGCTGCGATGGGATCGAGTCGACGCGGGACGAGGTCGCCACCGAGCGGAACCGGCTGCTCTTCGAGCTGACCGCCGTCACGGGCCTATCGCCGGACGCCGTGCGCGCCACGCTTGCCCGGGACATCGAGAGCTGCGACGGGCTGGGGCCGTTGGGGACGGTGTGGAGGATGGTCGCCGACGACTTCAGCCGTCACCGGGCCGCCCGACAGCTCCTCAGGCAGGCCCCGCGCGGGAAGGGCCAGCTCTCGCGCCTGAGCAGGACGGGCCTGCGACGTGCCCTGTGGCTGGCTCGCCGTGAGATGGCCCTGGCGCAGCATTTGAGGATGCTCGAGGCATCGCGGCGCGTGCTGCGTTTCTGGCACATGGCCCACCAGCCGCTCGCGGTGACCGCTCTGCTGGCCGTCCTGGCGCACGTCCTCATCGCCGTGGCCCTCGGCGCCACCTGGCTGCATTGAGAGATAAGCGCATGAGCTCGGTTTTCACCTTCATCCTCCTGGCTGCCGTCACGGTGCTCGCCGTTCGAAGATACTGGCGGAAGGCCGGTGTATCCATGACCAGGCGCGCGGATACCGGCAGCCGTTGTCCGCGCTGTTCCGCTCGGATTCCGGAGAAAGCGATACGGTGTCCCGCCTGCCGCGTACCGCTCCAGGTCTTTGAGCTGGTGACGCTGGGCGCCGTTACCGAGGCCGAGCAGGCGACCGCGCATGATGTCCGTCCTCACGGGGTGGTCCGGGCTGATGTCTGTGTCGGCTGTGGGACCTGCGTCGATGCATGCCCGGTGGATGGGGCCATCCGCCTGGAGGACAAGCGCGCGGTTATCGATCTGGGCCTGTGCACCGGTCACGGTCATTGCGCGGAGGCCTGCCCGGTGGGCGCGATCGTCATGGCCACCGGCGACGCGGTCCAGCGCGTGGAAGTTCCTCTGGTGGACCTGAACTTCGAGTCCAACATCCGCGGGCTGTACATCGTCGGTGAGCTCGGAGGGCGGGGTCTGATCAAGAACGCCATCAACGAAGCCAGGCTCGCCGTCGAGCACATCGACCGGAAGATCGACACGGGGTGGGCGCGCGACGATTCAACGCTTGATGTCGTGGTCGTGGGAAGCGGACCCGCCGGCCTGTCCGCCGGCCTGGAGGCCCACCGCCGCGGCCTGTCGTACGTTGTGCTGGAACGCGGCGACTTGGCGGATACGATCCGTAAGTATCCCAGGAACAAGTTGCTTCTGTCCGAGCCCGTCAGAGTGCCGCTATATGGCGATCTGTGGATCGCGGATGCGTCCAAGGAATCATTGCTCAAGGTCTGGGAAAAGATCATACGCGACACCGGCCTCGATGTCCGTACCGGCCACGACGTCGTGGCTGTTCAATCCCGTGGCCACGTCTTCGAGGTGACGGCAGCAGATAAGCCGTTCCTCGCCCGCAATGTTGTCCTGGCGACGGGCCGGCGTGGCAGCCCGCGCCGTCTGGGCGTGCCGGGCGAGGAGCTGGGCAAAGCCGTCTACGACATCGTCGAGATGGAGGAGTTCAAGGGCAAGCGCGTGCTCGTGGTGGGAGGCGGCGATAGCGCCGTCGAGTCGGCCTTGGGGTTATCCCGGCAGGACGGCACCGA
>JBHHZN010000145.1:0-6448 GCA_046758155.1 Acidobacteriota bacterium
GCCGTGGCGGCTGGAGGAACCGAAGCGGCATTCCCCGGCTGCCCGGCCCGGGCGGGGGCGGCCTGGGGGCGAGACACCGCGTCCTGTGCGGGCGCCTTGGGGGGGGCGGCCGTGGCGGCTGGAGGAACCGAAGCGGCATTCCCCGGCTGCCCGGCCCGGGCGGAAGCGGCGGGAGGAGCCTTGACGCCACTCCCGGGCTGCTCGGCGGGGGCGGAGGCGGGCTCGCCCGTGCTCGCGGAGGCGGCCGGCCCGGCCGGCTGGTCGGGCTGCTGGTCCGGCCCGCCCTCTTGCGGCTGGGACTCCCCGGTGGCCGGCAGGCCGGCGGTCGGCGTGGGCGGCGAGGCTCCCGCTCCCGACTTTCCCGCCGGGAGATAGTTCATGACGAGCTCGAAGTTGATCGCGTTTCTCGATTCCCGGGTGTTCTCGCTGACGGGATAGACCCCGGAGAAATACTCCGAGTCGCTCAGGTTGGCCTCGAACTGGTACAGGTTCTCGGCCTTCTTGGCCAGGCCGTCGATCTGGATCTGGATCTCCTTGGGTGAGATCGCCGGACGGATCGACCGGATCTTGACATCCAGCGGAATGAGATCCTCGAACCGATCGAACAGCAGCGACCAGGAGAAGAATCGGCTCAAGATGAGTCCGTTGACGAACGCCGATTTCTGACTCAGCAGCGAGAGGTTCACCTTCGAGATCTCCCGCTTCATCCGCTCGACGTCCTGGTAAAGCTTCTGGTACTCCCGCTGCCCCTCGGCGAGCTGGTGCCGGAGCGTGCCCAGATCGCCGCTCCGGCCGAGGAAGTCCGACAAGTTGTAGACGCTTGCGACGAGCAGCGCGATGAAGCAGGAGACGAACACCAGGTAATACACGGTGTTGTTACGAAACGGCCTGCTCGCCAGGTTGATGGTCGGCGCCCTCATGAGACCGCCCCTCCCGTCGGCTCCCGCCCGAGAGCGGCTCCCACGGCCGGCGCGAGCCGCTGGAGGACCTCCTCCTTGCGGCGCGCCTCCAGGGCGTCGATCTCCCCGTCAACATCCACGACACGGCGCACATCGATCAATTCCGGGCGCATCGCCGTGGGCGCGTCCGAGAACAGGTCGGAGACACGTCCGGGATCGAGGCCGACCAGCGCCATGTAGACCCGGGCGAGCTTCTTGCCATCGAGCCGCTCCTGGTAGTAAAGAAGAGAGGCCTGGATCTCGCGGTGGAAGAGACGGTACTTGGCCTCGGCGTCGGCGACGCCGCTGAGGCCGAAGGTCTTGCATCGGTAGAAAATCGGGGTCCCGGCGCGGAAGACCATGGCCGTCAGAAACGTCGCGGTGCCGTTCAGCAGCATGAAGTCCCCGCCCGCGGGAACCTCGCCGTCGATGACCGAACGGTACAGGTGAACCAGGCTGAAAGTGCTCAGGTCGATCAAGCCGGGACGGATGCCCTGATCCCGGAAGACGGACTCATGCTCCCGCACGATGCCGATCGGCATCAGGATCGCCAGAATCGTGAAGCCCTTCTCCCGCGAGGGGATCACCTGGTAGTCGACGACGGCCTCATCGACCTTGAAGGGGACCGCCTTTTTCATTTTCCATTTCAGCAGCTCGATCACCTCCTTGCGCGAACGGGGCAACTCCTCGAAAGCAAGCAGCGCCACCCGCGCCAGGTGATCGGGCACGACGAGCGAGATCTGCTCCGTCTTCACCCCGTTCTTGTGAACGGCCGCCGCGACAAGCGATCGGAACCGCCCGGGATCACGAATCTTGAAGCGGAAGACCTCGGTCTCGACCAGCTCCGAGGGGATGGGAACGATCTCGAATCCTCCCAGGGACCAGCGCTTCCTCTCCTTCTCCCGCGTCAACCGCGCGTACACGAAGTCGTTCGTCCCGATGTCGACCGCCACCGGCGGGTACTTCACTCTCAGCCCGGAGCGCATGCCCAACGGCTTGCCGAGCTTGAGCCAGGCCGGAAGCTTGAAATCCTTCAGATCGAGGTTCAGGATGCTAGTGGACAAAGGTCACCTTGTTGATCTCGCGCAAACTGGTCTGGCCCTGAAGCACCTTCTTCACGGCCGCTTCACGCAGGAACTCCATCCCTTCTTCTTTCGCGGCTCGCTTGATCTCCGCGGCGGACTTCCTGGCCAGGATCAGTTCGCGGATGTTATCGGACAGGTTCAGGATCTCCGCGATCGCCGTGCGCCCCTTGTACCCGGTGCCGTTGCAATCGATGCACCCGCGTCCCTGGTAGAAGGTATGCCCGGCGTACCGCTGCGGATCCAGGCCGGACTCCTCGAGCAGCTCGGGCGACACTTCGATCGGCTCCTTGCACTCCTTGCAGATCGTGCGGACAAGCCGCTGGGCGAGCACGCAGTTCAGGGCGGAGACGAAGTTATAGACCTCCACCTTCATGTTGAGGAAGCGCCCGAGCACGTCGACGACGTTGTTCGCGTGCACCGTCGTGAACACCAGGTGCCCCGTCAGGGCCGATTGCACGGCGATCTGCGCCGTCTCCTCGTCGCGGATCTCCCCCACCATGATCTTGTCCGGATCGTGACGCAGAATCGATCGCAGGCCCCGGGAGAACGTGAGCCCCTTCTTCTCGTTCACGGGGATCTGGGTGATCCCGGCGAGCTGGTATTCCACGGGATCTTCGATGGTGATGATCTTGTCCTCCTCGCTGCGGATCTCCGACAGCGCGGCGTACAACGTCGTCGTCTTGCCGGAGCCCGTGGGCCCGGTGACGAGGAACATCCCGTACGGCTCGGAGATCTGGCGGCGCAGGATCTTCAAGTCCTCGCTGGTGAATCCCAGCACGTCGAGCCGCAGTTCGCGGAACTCCTCGTTGGCCGACTCCTTGTCCAGGATCCGGATGACGGCATCCTCGCCGTGGACCGACGGCATGATCGACACACGAAAATCGATGGCGCGTCCCTTCAGCTTCATCTTGAACCGCCCGTCCTGGGGGACGCGCTTCTCGGCGATGTCCAGCTCGGACATGACCTTGATCCTGGAGATGATCGTCGAATGGAACTGCTTGTCGATCGGTTCCATCGCCTGGTAGAGAACGCCGTCGATGCGGTACTTGATGGCGACCTCCCGGTCGCGCGTCTCGATGTGAATGTCCGAGGCCCGCCGCTGCAACGCGTTGAAGATCGTGGAATCGATCAACTTGATGATCGGGGACGTGTCCGACGTGAGTTTCTCGATCGAGAGCTGTTCCTCGCCGTCGTCGTCCTCGCGGATGAGCTGGACCTTGAAATCCTCTGTCGCCTCATCCAGCACGCGCTGGCTGGACTCGGATTTCTTCAGGATCTCCTGAATGGCACTTTCCGTGCCGACCATGACATCGATGGGATGGCCGAGCAGCAGCTCCAGCTCGTCGATCATCAGGACATCGGCCGGATCCGACACGACGCACACCAGCGTCTTCCCGCAGAACTTGTAAGGCACGAACTTGTACCGGAACATCAGATCGACGGGGATCGAGCGGAAGAGATCGTGGTCGATCGTGAACTGCATGACATCGACGTATTCGAGCCCCAGGCGCTCGGCCAGGCGCTGCGCCTGGAGCTCCTCGGACAGGACGTCCGTGCCGTCCGGCGTCGCCTGGGTGGAGTCCAGCTCGGCCGGGAGGCTCGGCACGTGATCGGGTTTGTTGGGCGCGTCCATGATGACCTCCTCAGGAGCTCGTTGTGGCGAAAGAACTGATCAAGGGCAGATAGAAGGCCATGATGATCGTGGCGACGATCAGCCCCATGAAGATCAGCAGAACCGGTTCGAGCAGGCTGACGATGCGGGCCAGGTCGGCCTCTATCTCCTCGTCGTAGAAATCCGAAATGTTCGTGAGCATCTCTTCCAATGAGCCCGTCGATTCGCCCACCTTGATCATCTCCAGCGCCATGTCGGTCATCAGGCCGGTGCTCTCGATCGACTCCCAGAGGGACTTTCCTTCGCGTACCTGGCGGGCCACCTTCAGCATCGCCGAGGAGAACACGCGGTTGGCGATGGCCCGTGCCGAGATCTCGATCGACGAGACGAGGGGAATCCCTCCCCGGACCAGGGTCGAGAGAGTCCTGCAGAAGTTCGAGATGCCGTACTTGCGCCCGATCGACCCCCAGATCGGCAGCTTCATCTTGAGCCGATCCCAGAGGGAGGCGCCCGCCTCGGTCCGCTTGTAGACCGCGAAGGCGACCGTGGAGAACACCACGGCCGGGATGATGATGTACATGTGGGCCGTCACCCAGCCGGAGACTCCGATCACGACCCGGGTGATGAGCGGCATCTCCGCCCCCAGATCGGTGAAGAACCCCTCGAATTTGGGCAGGACGAACGTGACAAGCAGGGTGATGAGGCCCAGGGACACGACCACGAGGATGATCGGGTAGGTCAGGGCCGAGGTGATCTTCTGGCGCATCGCCAGAACCGTTCTGACGTACGCGATGTAGCGTTTCAGCACCGACGCGATCTCCCCGGACCGCTCCCCCGAGGCCAGCGAGGGGGCGTACAGGCGCGGGAACAGGTCGCCATGCGAAGCGAAAGCCTCGGAGATGGCCGTGCCGGTCTTCACCTGATTGCGGATGTCGATGAGCGCCTCCTTGAAAGCGAGGTTCTTGCGCCGTTCCAGGAGGATGTTGAGGCTCGCGACGATCGGGAGTCCCGCCGAGATCAGCGAGGCGAACTCCTGGTTGAACACGAGGAACTCCTTCATGGAGACCCGTTTGCGCTTCATCGAGGAGAAGTTCAGCAACGACGCCGCCAAGGCCTTCTTCTTGATGGAGAAGACCATGTAGTCCTTGGAGTCGAAATCGCGGCGCAGATCCGTCTCGGACGCGGCCGTGCACGTCCGCACGACGATTTGCCCCGTCGGCGTCCCCAGCTTGCAGATGAACTCGGCCATCGACTAGCGCTCCTTGATGTCCGCTCTCACGGAGACGAACAGCGCCTGCTTGGAGTCCTGGCTGCTCGTGGCCCCGAGAACGGTCGTCTGGTGATCCCGCAGGTTCAGGACCAGGTCCATCACGGGCCGGGGGGCGCCGCGCGCGGCCCCGCCGTCCCGGCCGGCGACGTACTTCTCCAGGACGAACCGCTCCATCCTGATCACGCCGATGTCCATCGACACCGAGCCGAGCGTGAAGCGCACCCGGTACCGCTCGCCCATGGCCACGATCCCGCTCTCGTTCTCCGCCGTGGTGATCACCGCGCTTCCGATGGGAGTGATCACGCCCCACTTGGTGAGGTCCTGGATGACGGCCGGCGGGAGTCCGATCCGGCGCGACCGGCGCTCCCGGGCGGACGGATCACGGGGCCCTTCCTCGGCCCGCATCAACTGCACCACCAGGCCGATCTGCCGGGGAGGAAGGTCGTAGCCGGCGATCAGGAAGGCGATCCGCTCGATCACCCGCGTATCATCCGTGACGGTGATCGACTTCAGGCGCGGTTGCACGGCGTACGATCCACGCGCGCTGATCGCGGGCTGGATGAGCGAGACG
Organism: Acidobacteriota bacterium; assembly: GCA_046758155.1. Taxonomy (GTDB): domain Bacteria; phylum Acidobacteriota; class Polarisedimenticolia; order JACPZX01; family DASXTC01; genus JBHHZN01. The sequence goes on from JBHHZN010000145.1 coordinate 5,477, forward strand.
ACATCGTCCACCGAACGGTAACGGACCGTGAAGGTCCTGCTCACCAGCTCCTTCTCATCGCCCGAGCCACCCTCCGGGGCGGCCACGGCGCCGGCCGCGGCAAGAAGCGCCACGAACAACACCATGCCGAGGGCACGGGACCTGCTCATGGCTGCAACCCCGCGTCCACGATCAGGACGAGCTTGGCCGGCGGGATCTCCGGATGGGCGCCGGAATCCTGCGTGTAGTAGGTCATGCTGTACACCTGGACCTGGCCGGCGTCGGCCGTGCGGACCCTCTCGACGGTCTCGGGCATCGGCCGGCTCGCCGCCAGCGGCGCCTGGGCCACCGAGGACGGCAGGCGCTCGGCGGGCCGGCGCGATGCGGCCGGCCCGAGCCAGACGAGAGCGAAAAGCAAGACGGCGGCGGTCGCCGCGCCGGCCAGGACCCATCGGGCCCGGCCGCCCGAGAGCCACCGCCCGAGGAATCCCGCCGTGACGGGCCGCTGCGGCGCCCGGACGAGTCGCTCCTGGAGGGCCGGCCAGAACCCTTCCCAGCGGTCAGCACGGGGTTGCTGGTCGGCCAGCAACGCGAACAGGTGGGCCGGCTCGCGGAGGATCACGCGCTCGAAACAGGCCCGGCAACCATCGAGATGGCGGCGGATGCGGCGCCGCCGGGCGGGCGGCATCCGATCATCGAGATAAGCCTCGATCTCCGCATCGGTGCGCCCGCACACGGCGCGGTCGCCGTCATCGCGGGTCACCGTGACCCTCCCGAGAAGTACTCCGGATAGTACCGGCGCAGTCCGTCCCGCAGTGTCCGCCGGGCCTGCATGAGATGGTTGCGGACCGTGGAGGCCCGGATGCCCATGATGGCCACCACCTCCTTCGTCGTCGCCCCCTCGATCTCTTTCAGGGTGAAGACAGCCCGCTGGATGGGACCCAGGTCGGCGGCCACCCGGTTGAAGACTCGTCGCAGCTCGTCGCGCAGGAG
>JBHHZN010000146.1:0-6442 GCA_046758155.1 Acidobacteriota bacterium
CGGCCGGCAGGCGCGGGATGAACGCCTCGGAAACGGTGAAGTTTTTCCGCATCACGCCTTGTCCCTGCATGGCCGATATGACGTAGCCGAAGGACAGCGACTCGACGTCGCCGGGCCACGAGATGCTCAGATCGATCATGTAGGCCGGTTCGAAACCATCGGCCAGGTGACAGAACACTTTCTTGGCACGCAGAAGATCCGAGGCGAGCACAGCCGCCCGCGCTTGTGCCGTGGACGTGAGCCGGTAGCCCTCGTATTCCGAAGGCGGGCCGAGAGAACGACGCAGATCCTGCCGCGTGAAGCTTTCGCCGGTCAGATCCTCCAGGGCGCGGGCTATCGCGGCGGCCGCCGAGAGGTTGAACACCGTCGCCTTGGGTTCCGGGTGCGTGAGGTAGCCCGCGATGGCGATCAGATCGCGATCGCGGTCCATCACCATCTTCATTTCGTCCCGGAAGACGTCGATGCCGTTCACCTGCTGGGAGAACGAGACGATGATCGGCCCCCGGCCCGCGTCGTGGATCGAACGGACCCGCAGCGCGTTCACGTCGGCGGGAGTGAGGCGGTAGTCGGGGGCGAACTCGTTCAAGTGCATCCTGGCGGCCTCGGCCGGTGTCATCCTCCTCCCCTGCGCCGCCACCATCCGACCCCGCTCGCCCGCCCACAGGAACGTCGGAAGACCCAGGCGCTGCTCCTTCAGGGTGCGCATCGCTTTCCCCCGGGCCCGCCCGCTGGCCGGAGCCATCGTGGCCGGCGCCTTGCGCGGACGCGGTCCCGATCCGAGGGCGTCGTAATCCCTCGGCACCCGGCGTGATTGCGCGAAGGAAGCGGTGGCGGCGAGAAGAACGATTCCGGACAGAGCGAGCAGACGAGACGAACGCGGCATCAGGCGACCCCCCCCTCGGGCAGGAACGAGACATCACGAAAGGCGGAGGCGCTGGATGCGAGGCCCTCCCCCGGTATGATGACTCAATTTACTATTCCTTCGGCTCTCTGGCCAGGTCGAATCGACCCTGACAGACCGAAAAGCCGCCGCTCCCGTGCGGCGCCGGGCCGGCGGCCGCAGCCAGATCGCCATGGCCGCCGGCCCCCGGTTCACCTGCGAGCACCCTGGCCCCGCTTCGCCTCCGACCGGCGCCGGTCGCCCCACCGGCACCGGGGTTACCTCGGCCCGGCACCGGCCGCTTCGGTTCACGAAAACAGCGCGGCGGAGCACCCGGACAGGCGCAGCTCAGCCCTGTGCGAGCGTCCGGATCAGCTCCGCGTACTGGACCAGGGCCCGCAGGCCGAGGAAGTTCTCGGTCACGTGGGCACGGGCATTGCGGCCGAGACGCTCGCGCAGCGGTTCGTCCTCGAGCAGAAGCCGCAGGTAGGAGGCGAATTGATCCAGGTCGCCCGGATCCTCGAGCAGTAGTCCCGTGGCCTCATGCCGGACTTGATCCTTCAATCCCCCGACGGCGCTGGCGACGACGGGCCGTGCCTTCCACATGGCCTCCGTCACCGTCAGGCCGAACCCCTCACGGAGGCTCTTCTGGACGACCACGGCGGCGTGGCGCTGCAGCGCGTTGACGATCAGGGCATTCTCCTGCAAGTCCTCCATCGGCAGGTTCGCCAAGTGCACGCGCCGGCGCCTCGATTCCGGCAGCGCTTTCCACCCTTCGACGACCCTGTCGAACACCCGGCCACCTTCCGGATCGTCCGAGACCCCGTGCACGTTCGGGCCGGCCAGGACAAGGTGGGCTCCCGCGGGGGCGGTGCCGTTGCCGAGCCTGCTGAACCCTTGCAGCACGCCGACCGGGTCCTTGAGGCGGTCCCAGCGCGAGACCTGCACGACGAGCGGATCATCCCAGCCCGGCGGAGGGCCTTCCCGCATCATGTCCGCCTTCCTGGTCACGCGGGAACGACTCCCATCGCTGCGGGTGAAGGTGGGGGCCGCCCGCCCGCCCGGGGCCGACACGAGTCCCGTGCGGGCGAGGATCGCGCGCACCATCGTGTCATCGATCTCCATGTTCTTCGCCGAGAAGGGATCGATCGACGGGGGAACGACCACGCTGCGGCCGTGATCGCATTCGCTCGGCACGTAGGCGGCGCGCGAGAATACAAACGATCTGACGTGCTCGAGGTACGGGGCGAGGAAACGCCAGCCGCGCGCCGCCTCCCTGCTGGGCCGATCGTCGCCGACGTGGCAGCGCCAGATCACGCTCGCCTGGTGTCGCGCCAGGCGCCGGGACAGCCCCACTGTTTGCGGATCGTGCAGGATGACGACATCGTGCGGGCGCACCGAGGAGAGGATCTCCCTCGCGTTGGCCTCGATCACGCGCTCGTAGATGCAGCGCTGCGGATCCCCGAGATCCGAGCCGTCACCCCGCTCCCCGTGAAGGGCATTGTGGAGCCGCTTGGTCACGCTGAAGAAGTCGGGCGTGCCCTGTACGACCAGCCATCGGGTGTCCACACCCAGGCCGCGCGCGTACGACAGCAGCGAGTGCAGCATCTCGGCGACACCGCCCCCGCTCGCGGTGCTGTTGATGTTCCAGATCGTCCTGCCGGACAGCGCCGTGCGCAGATCCGATGCTACCGTGATGATGTCTTCGATGGCCCCGGCGCCGAGGATCCCATCGAACACCTTCAACGGCCTGGGGCAGATCGGGACTTCCTGGACTCGATTCACAGGGCCGACTCCTGCTCTGCTGCGGAACCCGCCATCACCTGCCGGGATCTGGCCGGTTAGACGGCGAGAATTTACGTCTCGCTCGCCCAGAGAGCAAGCGAGAAAAGACCGACCACGACGGTTCGAGCCCTTCCAACCCGGCTGTTTGACCTTGCCGTCACCTCTCGCCTACCCTTGTGCCTTCATCGCCGGAGAATATCGATGCGATCCCGCAAGCGTCGTCTCACCGCCGGGATGGCGGTTGCGTTTCTGCTCTTATCGGGCCTGGCCGCCTTCGGCCAGATCTCGATCCCGCCCCGCGGCGATCGATCGGTGCACGATCTTGCCGGCGTGATCTCGTCGAGCGATGCCCGGCTGATGGAACGGCTCCACCGGGCGCTTTTCGGGAAGACCGGCGTGGCGATCGTCATCGTCACCGTCCCCTCGCTCGAGGGGGAATCGATCGAAGACTTCGCGGTCCGGGTGGGACAGGAGTGGGGCGTCGGCAGGAAGGGGGAGGACCGCGGCATCGTGGTCGCTCTCACCGTCGAGCAGCGGCGTGTCTTCATCGCCACCGGCTACGGAGTCGAAGGATTCCTGCCCGATGGGAAGGTGGGCGGCATTCTGGACCGGTTTGCCATCCCATCGCTGCGCGTGAATGACTACTCCGGCGCGATGCTGCGCACGAGCGCCGCGCTGGTCCGGGCTGCGGCCGACGAGTACGGAGTCCGCATCGATGATCTGTCCCGGGTCGCGGCGCGGTCCGGGCGCGGGCCGGCGCGGCCCCGTGGCCCCGCGCAACGGCTCTTCTCTCTCATCACGTCGCTCATCGGGCTGGCGGTCATGGCCTACCTGTTCTTTCGCCATCCGACCCTGTTCTTCCTCCTTCTGTTCTCGGGCATGGGGCGCGGCGGCGGCCGTTACCGCGGCGGCTTCGGCGGAGGAGGCTTCGGCGGAGGCACCGGGTTCGGAGGCTTCGGGGGCGGAGGCTTCGGGGGCGGAGGTGCCGGTCGCGGATTCTAGGTCGTTGCAACGCGGATCGCTCGCCCCCCCGTGGGCGCCGCGGAGCCCTTGGCGTGGGGCGCGACGAAGGGAGACGGCCCTCCTGCCGGCGCCGTCAGGGGGAACTCGCATGGAGGCATCATGAAGACCGAGCAAGCGAAGCAGAACCCGATCCTTGACAAGCTGGTCAAGGACCTGCAGGACGCGCTGGGTGACCGGCTGCGTTGCGTGGCGCTGTACGGATCCGCCGCTCGGGGGGATTTCCGCAAGGCCACGAGCGATCTGAACGTGCTCCTGGTGCTCGCGGACGTCGAGCCCGCCACGCTGGATGCGGCCGCCCCGGCGCTCGCGCGCTGGTCCCGCCTGGGACAGCCGCTGCCGAGGCTCCTCTCGCCTGATCTGATGGCCGATTCAGCGGATGTCTTCCCCATCGAGTTCCTCGACATCAAGACCCACGGGGTCATCCTGAAAGGCGAGGACCCCTTCGCGACCATCGTGATCCGGCAGGAGCACCTGCGATTGCAGTGCGAGCGCGAGTTGCGGGAGAAGATGATGAGGCTGCGCGAAGGGTACTTGCAGGCCCGGATGAAGCCGAAGGCCCTGACGAAACTGCTGAGCGACTCGTACTCCACTTTCGTCGCCCTCTTCCGGGGCTGCCTCCACCTGATGCAACGGGAAGCGCCTGCCCTCAACGACCAGGTCGTCACGGCGTTTTGCGCCACGGCGGATCTGGATCGGTCCCCGTTCCTGCAGGTCGAGCGGATCAAGCGGGGGGAGAAGGACCCTGACCCGCGGGCGCTTTTCGTGCGATACTATGCCGAACTCAGCAAGGCGGTCGGCCGGATCGACCGGTTCGAACCGCCGCCAGGAGGCGCGAGCTCATGAAGAAGACGACGATCGGGTGCCTGGTCGTGGCAGGAGTCCTTGCCCTGACGCTGCTCATTCTCGTCGGGTCCGCCATCGGCCGGTACAACACCTTGGTGACCCAGAGGGAGAGCATCCGGGGGGCCTGGGCGCAGGTGGAGAACGTCCTGCAGCGCAGGGCCAACCTGATCCCCAACCTCGTCGAGACGGTCAAGGGGTACGCCGCCCAGGAGAAACAGATCTTCCAGGAGGTGGCCGATGCCCGCAGTCGACTGATCGGGGGGATCCGCAAGCCCTCCGGGATGAGTCCTCAGGAGGCCGCGGCGGCCAACGCCGGCCTGACATCGGCTCTGGGGCGACTGCTCGCCATATCCGAGGCGTACCCGGACCTCAAGTCCAACCAGAACTTCATTCGCCTCCAGGATGAACTGGCCGGATCCGAGAACCGGATCACCACCGAACGGCGGCGCTATAACGAGGCGGTCAGGGCGTACAACACCTCTTTGATGCGGTTCCCCACGAGCCTCATCGCCAGAACCTTCAACTTCACCGAGGAGGAGTACTTCGAAGCCGAGGAGGGGGCCAAACAGGTCCCCAAGGTTGAGTTCTAGCTCGATCACGCGATCCATCCGCGAGTCCCGGCCTCCCCGAGGCCCGTACGGAGTCCATCATGAAGACCAGATCATCCATCGCGCTTCTGCTCCTGGTCGCCCTGGCGGCGCTGACCATGACCTGCACGAGCTGGCAACGGGGCACCACCGATGTGAACGTCACGGGACAGGACATCGTCTACCTGAAAGACGAGAGGACGAATCTCTGTTTCGCCGTTCTTTTCCTGCGAAACAAGGTCGGCACGAGCGTCAACGACATGGCGATGACCTCCGTTGCGTGCGCTGATCTTGACGGCGTTCCCACCCGGTGAACTCTGCTGGCTGTGATACAGTGATCCCATCCGGCATTCACGTCACGCCGAGTCACCGGCGTGGGGAGACTGGCACCGTGGGCGAGGGTTGCCGCGCGGAGGTGATCCAGCTTCACCGGTTCTTCGAGGACTGGTTCAACGGCAGGCTGGAACCGACCGAGGAAAACTTCCGCCGCTTCAGCAGCGTGATAGCGGAGGGGTTCCAGATCGTCCTGCCCAACGGGCAAAAGATCGATCGCGCGGGCATCCTGTCACGGGTGCGAGCGGCCCACGGGGCCCATGCCCCCCGCGGACCGGCGATTCAGATCTGGATCGACGCCTACCGCTGCCGCCGGCTCGACGAGAGCCTGCGCCTCGTGACGTACCAGGAGTGGCAGAAGGTGGAGGGCCCTCCGCGGGGGCGCTTCGCCACGGCCGTTCTTCGCCGCAAGAAGAGCGCCCCCCACGGCGTGGAATGGCTCCACGTTAACGAAGTGTGGCTCCCGCCCCTCCCCGTCTCATGACGGCCGTCGAGCTCAAGGACAGGCGGTGAACGCCGCCGTTGTCGCCGTCGTGGTGGTGGCTTCCTACCTTCTGGGGTACCGCTATTACTCGCGGTTCCTCTCCGAGAAGGTCTTCGGCCTGCGGCGCGACGAGCCGGTGCCTTCCCGTGAGCTCGGCGACGGCATCGACTACGTTCCCACGCCCATGCACGTGCTCTGGGGGCACCACTACACATCGATCGCCGGGGCGGCACCGATCGTCGGGCCGGCCCTCGCGGTCATCTGGGGCTGGCTCCCGGCCCTCCTGTGGGTCACCGTCGGCACGATCACCATGGGCGCCGTGCACGATTTCTCCTCGCTGGTGGTGAGCCTGCGCCACGCGGGCCGCTCCATCGGGGATATCGCGGGCACGGTCATAGGCCCGCGCATGCGCACTCTGTTCCTGCTGATCATCTCGTTTCTCATCTGGATCGTCCTGGCGGTGTTCGCCTACATCATCGGTACTTTGTTCATCGACTTCCCCGCCTC
>JBHHZN010000147.1:0-6425 GCA_046758155.1 Acidobacteriota bacterium
GCGGAACCGGGCGATCAGTGGGAATCGCATCCCTTTCCTGATAACGAACGGGATCTGGAAACCGAGCTGCAAGAGTCCCCCCAGCAGAACCCCCCAGGCGAACGCGAACGCAGGCTCTTGCACACGGCGGGAGAAAACCAGCGCGACACCGATGATGCTGAGGTTCAGAAGCACGGGTGTGAACGCGGGCACCCCGAAGGAGCCGTGGACGTTGAGCACCCCTTGCAGCAGGGCCGCGAGTCCTATGAACACCAGATACGGGAACATCAGACGGTTCAGCGATACCGTGAGATCCCACTTGTCCTGGATGCTCGTGAATCCGAACGCCAAGACCTTCACCAGCGCCGGTGAGAAGATCACGCCCAGGGCCGCCAGAACCATGAGCGCACAGGCCATGGTCCAGAACATCACCGCGGCGAAACGCCACAACTCCGCGCGATTCTCTTTCTTCATGTACTCCGAGAGCGTCGGCACGAAGGCGGCGGTGAAGGCTCCCTCCCCCACCAATCTGCGGAACAGGTTCGGGATCCGGAAGGCGATGATGAAGGCGTCCGCCGAGCGCGAAGCTCCGAGGATCTGCGCCAACGTATTGTCTCGGAGGTAGCCGAAGACCCGCGAGAGCAGGGTCATGAGGGACATTAGCCCCGCGGAACGGACCAGTTGCCGCTGCTCTCTCAATAGAGGGATCCTCGGGTGCCCCTCCGTGAAGTTCCGACTTGTTGACAGAGGGGACGCTTATGATAGTCTAGGTTTATCGCTCCGTCACCTGTGGAAAGGATTTCTCCATGGCAAGTGTGAACAAAGTGATCCTCGTCGGGAACCTCGGTCGTGACCCTGAACTTCGTTACACACCGAACGGGACCGCCGTCGCCAACTTCTCTCTGGCAACCAACGAAGCCTGGACCGATCGCTCGGGTCAAAAGCAGGAACGGACCGAATGGCACAGGATCGTCGTCTGGGGCAAACAGGCCGAGATCGCGGGAGAATACCTCCGGAAAGGCAGGCAGGTCTTCATCGAGGGCTCCCTGCAGACACGCGAGTGGAACGACACGGAAGGAAACAAGCGTCAGACCACCGAGATCCGCACTCAACGGTTCATCATGCTCGGCCGGGGTGAAGGCCGTGCCGAGAGCGCTGCCGGAGCCGAGCCGGGCGCGGAAACGGCCGATGAGCCGGCGGGGCACCCCACCGACGCGGGGCACCCCACCGACGACGACATCCCCTTCTAGCACCATACCCATCAGGTGATGTCTTCACGCGCCGAAGGCCTCGATGCCCGCGGCGCGGGCAAGACATGCCGGGAGGGCAGGAGTCCCGTCCGCACGGCCGCGGAACAACGCAAAGGGCTGCGGTGAGAGGCCGGCCGAGCGCCGGGATCCTTGCGGTGCGCCGCGGCCACCTCTGGAGTACCACTCCCATCCGGAGTGGGGGCTGAGCGGATACGCTTCCGACCGCGGGGATGGGCGGGGACGGTATCGCCGCGGAGTCGGTCCGTCAGAGCCGATTGGATCCGGCGCCGCCCAGTTTTGCGCTTGCCTCGCCGGCGAACGGGGATTCCGGGTATTCCTGCGTGAGGCGCCGGTAGATATCGAGGGCTTGCTCGTGCTGACCCTGCTCCTCGAGCATCCTGGCCTGCCCCATCAACGCCACCTCGACGGGAAACTGCTCCGGGGCCTCGTCGGCCACCCGCGCGTAGATCTGGGCCGCGGTGCCGGGCTCGCCACGCGCCTCCTGAATCTGTGCCTCGAGCAGGAGGGCGGCCGTGTGGAGAAACCCCTCGGTGGTCTGCTCGGAGAGTCTCGTGATGGTCTGCAGGGCGGCGTCCTCGGAACCCAGCTTGTGTTCGGCAAGCGCCTTCCAGTAAATGGCCCAGCGGGCCGCCTGCGAGGAGGGATATTGCGAGAGAACCCGTTCCGCCAGCCGTGCCACGTCCTCGTATTTCTGCTTCTCGCTCGTGTACGGCGAGGAGCCGAGGGCCGTCGCGGCCGTTTGCGTATCCAGCACGGGCGACGCGGCGGCCATCTGCACAGCGGCCAGCAGATCCAGTGCGGCGTTTCGCCGGCTGTGAGAGTAAATCACCCCCGCCGTGACCGCTCCCGCCAGCAGCAGGATAGCGCCGGCTGTTACCACGATGCTGCGCCTGTGGCGCTCGGCGACCGCCGTCAGCGCGGCGACCGTCGATACCAGTTCATCGTGTTTCATTTCACGGCGGGTCAGTCTTGCCAAAGCGATGCCTCCGTGTCGATCGTCCGGGGCGCCTCGAAGGTTCCTTGAAAGCGCGCCGATCGTACCGCCGGCCGGGATCCCTGTCAAACAGCGGTGCGCGCTAGGGGGCGGATTCTCGCTCGATCGCCGGGCTCTCGCCGACGAGTACGAAGATCAGATCATCGAGAAGAAAATTCACGACCTCCAGGCCGTGTTGAGGCTTGCGCCGGTTCCGGCGCTGGATCCAATCACGCGCCTTCCCGGCCATGCGCACGGCCCGAGGGAGGTCGCCACGGCGCAGGGCGGAGGCCACGGGGCGGATCTTGCCGCGCAGCGCGTGGGAGGTCCCGACGTCGAGGCCCGATCCCGTGATCGCCGCCATGATACGGCTCAGGATCTCAGGCGGCGGGGGTAGCACGCGACCGAGGAAGACAGCGTCCTGAATCAAGCCGCGAAAATCGGTGAAGACGAATTCGTCGTTCTCGTTCAGCTTCGTCCGGAGAAAACCGTGCCAGAAGCCCAGCCCGTCCGGCCTGACCTCCCCCACCAAGGCGACCGGTTGGACGACATCCTGCTCTTTCAGAAAGAAGCCTCCTCGGGGGCGCCCCAGGGTGGTCGCATGAAAGACCAGCGTCCCCGACGCGTTGCGGCCGAAGGCGCCGAACTCCGCGAAACGATCCTCGAGGGACAGCGGCGATCCATCGCCCTGAGCGAGGATCTTGGCATTGTCGAAAAACGTTCCCGAGTCGTTCTGAAAGTATCCGCCCAGAAAATGCTCCGTCGTGCTGGCGAAAAACGACGTGATCCCATCAGCGCTCACGTGCACCTGGTCGAACGTGATGGCGAAGAAGCGGACCCGGTTCAGCCCGCCGGAAAGGGTCAGCTGCGAGGAAGCCAACGTATGAAGCCGGCCGCCGGTCAGAAGCAGCAGCTCGGTGACCGCATCGGGGTCGGCGGCCGGCGAGAAATCGGTCACGACCGCGAGGGTCGCCACGTCGCCTGCCTCGTTCACATCGAATTGCAACGTCCGGAAGATCTCGCGCAGGCCCATGAACCTGTCTCCCGGGACGATGATCGGTTCCACCCCTGCGGGCGATGCCCGGAAGATGCCCCTGCGGTCTTCCACTCCGGCGATGGACGCTGAGAAGTAAACGTCGCCCGATTCGAGCATTCTGACCTGGGTGAATGCCTCGAAGGTCTCTCCGCCGGCCGTCGGGGAGGCCTCGCCGGCCATCGCGAGCAGGCTCAGGCCGTCGTCGGACAGCAGGTACACTCCCTGGCGCGGCGATGCCACGGTGCTGGCGATGAAGGCCACCTCCCCGCCTGAGTTTCCTGAGGCCTCGAATATGACGAAGAACGCCCCACCCGGCGCCGGCGGGGCCGGCTCGCCCGAGAGCAGGATCGTCTCGACACCGCTGCGATCGGCCCGGAAGATCCCGTTCTTCCCGCCGGTGAGCGAGGCGGTGAACACAACGCGACCCGATGAGTCGATATCGATGTCGCCGAACAGGATGTACACCTGTCCCTGCGGGGCGAGCTGCCCACGCACCGCGATCGGTGTCAGCCGCAAGGTGCCCGCGCCAAGTGGCGGCGTCAGACCGCAAAAAACCGCCACCACGATGGCGGACCATCGGCTCAGTCCGCGTGCTGGAGACATTCGGGCGCTCCCCGGTGCCGGCAGGAGGGATCCTTTATACCCCGGGGTGGGATCGGTGTCAATCGTGGTCCTCCGACTTTGCGCATACTATTATTATCGGAGCCATGCCGGCCGCGATCTGTTTCCTGTAGAGGAAGACGAGGACGGACCTCTTGAAGGCCATCTCACGCTGGTTGCTTGTCTGGGCGGTCGTTTTTCAAGTCGGAGATGCCCTCGTTTCGCCCGCCCCGGGCCGCGAGCAACCGGTGAAGCAGCGTGGCATGAGCTGGGTCGGAGGTGATGTCGTTTCCGAGGCACAACTCCGCCGTCTCGTCGATCTGGGCGTCGACTGGATCGTGCAGACTCCGTTCGGCTGGCAAAAGAGCCTCGATTCTCCGGAGGTGGTTCTGGCCACCAGCGGGCGTGTTTTCTGGGGCGAGACGGATGAGGGGCTCGTGACCACGGCACGCATGGCGCGACGGCTCGGCATCCGCACGATGCTGAAACCCCACATCTGGTTGCATGGCGGCTCACACGGGGCATGGCGCGGAAAGATCGCCATGGCCAACGAGGAGGACTGGCGGAGATGGTTCCATTCCTATGGCCGGTTCATCATGCACTACGCGCGCCTCGCCCAGGAAAGCGGGATGGAGGCTCTTTGCATCGGCACCGAGCTTCACGTGGCGGCGCGTGAACGCGAGCAGGACTGGCGAGAACTCATCAAGAGAATCCGCGCGGTCTATCACGGCAAGCTGCTGTACGCTGCCAACTGGTACCGGGAATTCGAGGAGGTGGCCTTCTGGGACATGCTCGATTTCATCGGAATCCAGGCGTACTTCCCCCTCTGCAAAGTGGAAACTCCGACCGTCGAACAACTGAAGGAAGGCTGGCGGCGGCACCTCCCGGCGATCGAGCGCGTTCAGAAGAAGTTCGACAAGCCGGTGATCTTCACCGAGATCGGATACCGCAGCTCCCCCGATGCCACGATCGAGCCATGGACCTGGCCCGCGAGGGGAGGCCGCGAGGCCAGCACGGCGGGTTTGACCACCCAGGCCAACGGATACGAGGCGTTCTTCGAGACGTTCTGGCACGAGCCCTGGTTCGCCGGAGCGTATTTTTGGAAGTGGTATCCAAAGGTCTCCCGTGGGTATCACTTTTCTCCGGCCGGTTTCACCCCCCAGAACAAGCCGGCCGAGAAGACGATCGCTTCCTGGTACCTCAACGGCCGATCGCCGAAGACCCCCGCTTCCGAGCGATGAGATGCCGCCCCTGCGCGGAGGGGCGGGCTGGAGTCTCGGCGGGCCCCCCTCGATCAGCCCTCGCGGACGCGGGTCGAGGCCTTCTCCTCTCGATCAGCTTCGGCTTGACAGCGGGTGACTCTCGCCGTATAGCGTCCATCATGAAGTACCAGGCAGGTATCCCCGGTGATTCCGAGCAAGGTGGACAGATGGGCCACGCGCCGCGTCGCGACTGCGTGCGCTGCTGTTGTCCCCGCCGTCGCGGGGATGGAGGATCCGGGGCCTAGCCTGGACTCGAATCAGATTTCGACAAACTTCAGACCCGCCGACGGCACAGCCGGAGACGGGTTTTTTGTTGCCTGGAGCCGGTTGTCGCCGGAGCGAAACAAGGAGGCAGACGGATGCCAGGCGACCCGCTTCTCGCCGTTTACTACGAGCACGAACACTGGTTCGTGCCGCTTTTCACCGAACTGGATCGACGAGGGATCGCCTGCGCCCGGTGGCGCGCCGACAGGCACTCCTACGATCCGGATGTCTCCGTTCCAACCGGAGGAAGCCCCCTCGTTTTCAACCGGATGAGCCCGTCCGCGTGGAATCGCGGCCATGCCGGTTCGATCCAGTACACGCTGCATTACCTGGCTCATCTGGAGGCCCGGGGCGTCCGCGTTTTCAACGGGCACGCCGCCTTCACCCTCGAGACGAGCAAGGCGCTTCAGATCGGGCTGCTGGCCCGTCTCGGCATCGCGGCGCCTCGCACGCGCGTCGTGAGCAACCTGGACAGGCTTCGCGATGCCGCAGGGGAGCTGGTCTTCCCGCTGCTCGTCAAACCCAACGTCGGGGGCAGTGGAGCCGGGATCCGGCGCTTCGAGTCCTTCGCCGATCTCGACGCGGCCGTCGCGGCCGAGGGAATCGTCACCGGGCCCGACCGAACGGTGCTTCTTCAGGAGTACCATCCTCCCCGCCACGACAGCATCGTTCGCGTCGAGACCCTGTCGGGCCGTTACCTCTACGCCATCCGCGTCCATCTGGACGAAGGGGCCGGCTACGACCTGTGCCCCGCCGACATCTGCCGCACGGCGGCGGGCGACGTCCTGGAAAGCACGGCCGGCCCCGCCGAGGCCGCCAAGACGGGCCTGTCGCTGGAGCCTTTTGACCCTCCCGCCCCGATCCTGGCGGCGGTGGAGAGGATCGCCCGGGCGGCGGGTCTGGATGTCGGGGGGATCGAATACCTCGAGAGCGCCCGCGATGGGGTGACTTACTTTTACGATATCAACGCCCTGTCGAATTTCATCCCGCAGCCGCTGCAAGTCCTCGGCTTTGACCCGACCACTCGCCTCGTGGACGCC
>JBHHZN010000148.1:0-6418 GCA_046758155.1 Acidobacteriota bacterium
GGCACCCGGACAAGATCGCCGATCAGATCTCTGACGCGATCGTGGACGCCATCCTCAAAGATGATCCAGCGGGGCGTGTCGCCTGCGAATGCCTCTTGACGACGGGTCTCGCGCTGATCGCCGGGGAGATCACGACCGGCACGTACGTGGAATTCACCGATATCGTCCGTGAGACCATCAAGAACGTCGGTTACACGCGAGCGAAGTTCGGGTTCGACAGCGAGACCTGCGCGGTCCTGTCGGCCATCCGGCCCCAGTCTGGCGATATCGCCATGGGGGTCGATACGGGAGGCGCGGGCGATCAAGGGTTGATGTTCGGATTCGCGTGCAACGAGACGCCCGAACTGATGCCGATGACAATCATGCTCGCCCACAAGCTGGTGCGCAGGCTGTCGCAGGCCCGCAAGGAGGAGACGCTCCCTTACCTGCGTCCCGACGGGAAATCCCAGGTGACCATCGAGTACGAGGGTTACACGCCGAAGCGTGTCGACACGGTGGTGATCTCCACTCAGCATGATGAGAAGGTCAGCACAGACCGGTTACGCCGGGATATCGAGGAGAAAGTCATCCGCGAGGTGGTGCCGGCCGATCTGATCGACGAGCGTACGAAGTTCCTCATCAACCCGACGGGCCGGTTCGTCAAGGGCGGCCCGCACGCCGACACCGGCCTGACGGGAAGAAAGATCATCGTGGACACGTACGGGGGGGTCGGAAGCCATGGCGGGGGGGCGTTCTCCGGCAAGGATCCTTCCAAAGTGGATCGGTCGGCTTCCTACATGGCGCGCTACATCGCGAAGAACATCGTGGCGGCCGGGATCGCCGAGCGCGTGGAGGTCCAGATGGCGTACGCCATCGGCGTGCCCGAGCCGGTCTCGATCATGCTGGATACGCATGGCACATCGAAGGTGCCCGAGGAGAAGCTCACGAGCACCGTCCGGGCCAGCTTCCCGCTCGCTCCGCGCGACATCATCAAGCACCTCGATCTTCGGCGGCCGATATACACCCAGACGGCGGCCTTCGGCCATTTCGGTCGGACCGAACCCGAGTTCACCTGGGAACGGACGGACATGGTGGAAACCCTGCGGAAGGAGATTGAACGCGCATGAGCGCCATCGCGGACACCTTCGATATCAAGGACAAGGGGCTGGCCAAGAAAGGGAAGCTACGCATCGAGTGGGCCGATCGGGAGATGCCGGTCCTGCGGGACATCCGCGTCCGGTTCGCGAAGGAAAAGCCCCTGCAGGGCCAGCGGATCTCGGCCTGCCTGCACGTCACCTCCGAGACGGCGAACCTCATGCGCACGCTCGCGCAAGGCGGCGCGCGGGTTGCCCTGTGTGCCAGCAATCCCCTCAGCACCCAGGACGACGTGGCGGCAGCCCTGGCGCTCGAATACGGGATCGCGTCGTTCGCCATCAAGGGGGAGGATCACGAGACCTACTACAAACACATTCTCTCCGCGCTCGACATCAAGCCGACCATCACCATGGACGACGGCGCCGACACGGTTTCGGTTCTCCACTCCGAGAGGAAGGACCTTCTCGACGGGATCATCGGCGGCACCGAGGAGACCACGACGGGCGTGATCCGCCTGCGCAGCATGGCGTCCGACAAGGTGCTCGGCTATCCGATCATCGCGGTCAACGACGCAATGACGAAACACATGTTCGATAACCGCTATGGCACGGGTCAGAGCACCCTCGATGGGATCATCCGGGCGACGAACGTCCTGCTCGCCGGGCGCAACGTCGTCGTCATCGGCTACGGCTGGTGCGGCCGGGGCGTCGCCCAGCGGGCCCGCGGGCTCGGGGCGCACGTGACCGTGACGGAAGTCGATCCGCTGCGGGCCCTGGAGGCCGTGATGGATGGTTTCCCGGTCCTCCCCATGGCCGAGGTGGCCGATCGGGGCGATATCTTCATCACCGTCACCGGCAACAAGCATGTCATCCGCGGCGAGCATATCGACCGGATGCACGACGGGGCCATGATCGCCAATTCTGGCCACTTCAACGTCGAGATCGACATTCCATACATGGAGGATCATGCCGAGGGGAAGAGAAGCGTCCGGGAGTTCGTCGAGGAATTCCGGTTCAAGGACGGGCGGCGGATCTACCTGCTGGCCGAGGGGCGTCTGATCAACTTGTCGGCGGCGGAGGGGCATCCCGCGGCCGTGATGGACATGTCGTTCGCGAACCAGGCCCTGGCGGCGGAGCACTTGGTTCGATGTGGCGGGAAACTGGAGAAGAAGGTCCACGGCGTGCCCGAGGAGATCGACCGGGAGATCGCTCGCCTGAAGCTGCGGACGCTGGGACACAGGACCGACACGCTGACGAGCGAGCAGGTGAAGTACCTCAATTCGTGGACCGAGGGGACCTGATCGGGCCCGTCGGCGGCGAAGGTCGTCCCCGCGGCACGCCATCCGGGTGCGGAGGAGGCTCATGACGCGGCCCTCCTCGGTGGTCTCCAGCGCCGCCTCGCTGCTCACGTCGCGAGCGGCGGTGGCCCTCATCGCGATCGCCTTCCTGGGGG
This sequence comes from Acidobacteriota bacterium, assembly GCA_046758155.1. GTDB lineage: Bacteria > Acidobacteriota > Polarisedimenticolia > JACPZX01 > DASXTC01 > JBHHZN01. Next base: position 2,527 of record JBHHZN010000148.1, read on the forward strand.
TGACGACGCGCCTCCTGAGCATCGAGGAGTTGGCGGTCTTCGCCCTGTACAACAGCTTCTGCGGGCTGATCACGGTGGTCAGCAGCCTCGGCCTCCTGGCCGCGGGTGTCAAGCTTCTTCCGGGCATGCAGGCGGCGCAGCGCCGGGCGGAAGCGGCGGGCTTCATCGGTCTCGCGCTGATCGTGTACGCCCTGATCGCGGTGGCCTGGACGGGGCTGTTGATCGTGGTGAGCGGCGAGCTCAGCATGCTGATCTTGAAGTCTCCCCGTTTCGCCGGCGACATCAAGCTGGCGGCGCTGGCCTCCCTGGGATTCGGGCTGTACGAGGCCGGTCAGTTGCTGCTCAACGGCCTCCAGCGCTACGGCACGCTCTCGCGCAACAACGTCCTCACCGCCTTCACCCAGCGCATCGCCTCGCTCGCGCTGTTCTTCCTGGTCGGGTTCCGGGGCTACCTCGTGGGGTTCGGGCTGGGATCGCTGGTCGGCGCCGTTTACGGGCTCGCGGTGGTCTCACGGGCGGCGCGCGGAATCTCACAACGGGCGATCGGGCCGGGATGGGTCCGGCGACAACTGGGCTTCGCGGCGCCCTTTTACGCGGACGGGTACCTCCGGTATCTCTCCATGCAACTGGACCAGTTGCTCGTCGGCATCTTCCTTCCCCCCGCCGCTCTTTCGATCTATTTCATCGGGAAAAGATTCCTCCATTACTGCCAGATGCTTGTCCGGAGCCTGATCGACCCGCTGGCGACCAGGGTGGCGGAGCTGCGCGAGCGGGCCCCCGCCGAGGTCGGCCCCATGGTGCGGCGGTCCTTGCGATACTTCGTGCTGTCGTTCGTGCCGCTTTCTCTGCTGCTGGCCGCATCGTCGCCGTTTCTGCTCTGGATGATCGCGGGGGAGAAGTACATGGAGGGGACGCTCGCGCTCGCCCTCTTGTTTCTCTCCGTTCCGTTCTACGCGGTCTTCTCGCACCTGGCCGCCTTCGTCTTCATCCTGGGTGACCCGAAGGATCGCCTCCTCGCCAACGCCGTCTCCGCCGTCGCCCAGACCGCGGCCATGGTGGTTCTGATGCCGCTGCTGGCGATCGAGGGGCTGGCGATCGCCCGCAGCGTGGGCTTCGGGATCGCTATACTGGGCGCACGAGGGCTGCTGAGAAAACATCTGCGCGATGTGGCGCGACCGGGGCTCCTCGGGCTGTTCTTCAGGTGTCTCGGCCCATCCATGGTGATGGGAGCGATTCTGCTCATCCCGTACCTCATGCTCGACAATGTCCTGTGGATCCCGATGGCGCTGCTTCCGGCCGTGGCGGTCTGCCTGGCAGGATACCTGGCGTTCGTCCTGACGCGCGAGGATCGGACGGTCTTGTCGGAGATGGTGCCGGTATCGGGACGCGCCTGGCGGACCATGCAGCGGATAGTGCGGGGAGGATGAGAAGTGGGCATGCGCGCGGATCGCCGGACGGCCCTCAAGCGCCTCCGCCTCCTGGGCTTCATCGTCGTCGGCCTGCTCTCGGCCTGGGTCCTAGCCGGGTTCACCCGGGTCGCGGCACCGGGCGACGTGCTGGTCGTCCGCGCCTGGCTCGGAGGCGGCGCCCGTGTCCTGGGGCCCGGCTGGTGGCTGATCCCGCCCGGGATCGCCCGCCGGATCGAATTCCCGCTCGGCGTTCAGGATCTCGGAGTGCGGGTCGGGCGGCCGGGCGGCGCGGGCGAGGAGCTCAGCAGCCGTGAAGGGGCGCACCTGTTTTGTTCCGGCGCCCTCGGCGTTGTCGCGAACAAGGATCGGGCCGGGGCCCTGGCCAGGTCCTTTCCCGCGGGCTGGGATCCCCGCGGCGCCGCCTCCATCCTGGAAGGGATCCTGTGGGGGCCGGTTTCCCGGCACACCCGGACACGTTCGCTCTCCGACCTGCTGAAGCCGGCCGCGGGAGCCGGATTGCGGGACGTGGTGTCGGACGCGCTCGCGAAGGCCGGACTGTCGGTGGCCGGGGACGTTCGGCTGAAGTTTTACCCTTCGGGAACGACGGGCGTTTCCGCCGGAGCCGGCCGGGATGTACGCAGGGTGCTCCTGATCGGTCTGGACGGGGCGGACTGGAAGATCATCGATCCTCTGATCGCCGTGGGACGAATGCCCCACCTGGAGGAGGTGATCCGGTCCGGGGCGAGAGCGAGGCTCCGGACCATCACGCCGACTCTTTCGCCGATCGTCTGGACGTCGATCGCCACCGGCGTCGGTCCCCAGCGGCACGGCATCCTCGACTTCATCGCGCCGGGTGGGCGGACGGGGCAATCCATCCCGGTCACCTCCAGCATGCGCCGGGTGAAAGCGATCTGGAACATGGTGTCGGGGCGGCGCAGGACGGCCGGAATCATCGCCTGGTGGGCCTCCTGGCCGGCCGAGAAGGTCGACGGGTTCGTCGTCTCCGATCGGGTTGCCTATCAGCTCTTCGGGTTCGACAACGGCGCCGAGATGCTCCGCAAGAGGGTCTTCCCGGAAGCGCTCGCGCAGGTCATCGATCCGTTCATCGTCTCTCCCTCGCGGATAACCGATGCGGAAGTAGGCCGTTTCATCCCCGCGGTGGGCCCCGGGCCCGACATGACGCGGAAGGTTCAGGAGCTGAAGACGAACCTGGCCTCGACACGCACGTATCTTTCCATCGGGATGGACCTGCTCGCGGCGTACGATCCTGATCTCAAGGCGATCTATTTCGAGGGGACGGATACCATAGCCCACGAATTCATGCGCTACCGGCGACCGCAGATGGCGCATGTCTCGCCGGAGGACATCGAGGCGTTCTCCGGCGTCGTGGATGCGTACTACGAATACATCGATGAGGTCATCGGCAAGCTGCTGTCGCTCGCCGACGAGAGGACAGTCGTCGTGATCTGCTCCGATCACGGCTTCCGGACGGGCAGGAACAGGCCCGTCGTGGATCCGCGGATCGGAACCGGAGGGGCGGCCGAGTGGCATCGCAGGTTCGGCATCCTCGTTATGCGCGGTCCCGGCGTGCGGCGTGGCGTGACGCTCGACGTCGCGTCGGTGCTGGACATCACGCCGACGATCCTGGCGATCATGGGCCTTCCGGTCGCGCGCGACATGGAAGGGGAGGTGATCCGGGGCGCCTTCGAGACACCGCCGGCGCCGGCGAGGATCGCGTCATACGAGGAGCCGGGCTCGACCGGCGGAGCCGAGCCGGAGGCCTCGGCCATCGACGCCGAGATCCTCGAGAAGCTGTCGGCCCTGGGGTACCTCTCCGGGCAGGGCAGCAATGCCCTGAACAACACCGGCATCACGCTCATGGACCGCGGGCGCTACGCCGAGGCCGCCAAGGTGTTCCGCATGGCCATCGAGCAACAACCCGGGTTTCTTGCAGCTCGCATCAATCTCGGCCGAGCCCGGATGCTCATGAAGGATCTCGACGGCGCGCTCGAAACGCTGGCCGGTGTCCTGAAGGTGGATGGGAACCGTGTGGAGGTCCACGACTTGATCGGCAATATCCACATGACGAGAGGGGAGTTCGATCTGGCGGAATCCTCCTTGCGGAGAGCCTTGGCGATCGACCCGGATGACACCGACGCCCGCAACACCCTCGGCCTGCTGTACGAGAAGATGAGCCGTGACGACGATGCCATCGCCCAGTACCGCAGGCTGCTGGCCATCGACCCCGATTACGCGGAAGGGTATAACAACATCGGTATCATCTATCGCAAACAGGGAAAACCCGAGAAGGCCATCACCTTTTTCGAACGGGCGATCAAGGCTGATCCCCGGTTCGTCGGCTCGTACAACAACATGGGGCTGGCGTACCAGGACATGGGGAGGATGCAGGAGGCGAAGGCCGCCCTGCAGCGGGGATTGAAGATCGACGCGGACAACGCGGTCATGTTGAACAGCCTGGGCAC